>DAISIS010000043.1:0-18381 GCA_036821925.1 Pirellulaceae bacterium | reverse complement strand
GTGCTCCCGGGTGGAAGGGCACACCTGCCGCAGGATCGCCCGTCAGGCTATTCCAGGTGGATGATGAGAACTACCGGCTGGAAGGGGCGTCTGGAACGGGCGGCCAGGCGCCCGGCTGGCTGGAGTGGGACGACGGCCAGGGGCCCGTCGCGGTAGCGCTGCGGGATTTCTGGCAGCAATGGCCCAAGAGCCTCGAGGTGGACGGGCAGGCCGTCCGCCTGGGCCTGTTCCCGCGGTTCGAGGCGGGGACGTTCGCGCACATGGGGCCCTGGTACAAACACGACTACCTGTTCGATGGCAACACGTATCGCCTGCGTCAGGGGCAGACACGCCGCTGGCAGATCTGGGTCGATCTGGCCGGCCACGGTGAGTCGCTGACGCAGATGGCCAACCAGCCGTGCATCCCCGCCGCCGATCCCGTGCAGGCACTCGGCACCGGGCAGTGGGGCTGCGTAGCGCCGGCCGGGAGCCCGGGCATGGAGGACTACGACCAATGGGCGGAACGGCTGTTCGAAGGCTACTGCCGCTCCATCCGCGAACAGCGTGACTACGGGGCCATGAACTGGGGCGACTGGTGGGGCGAACGCAACTGCAACTGGGGCAATCACGAGTACGACACACCCCTCCACATGCTGATCCAGTTCGCCCGCACCGGCGACCCCCGCTACTTCGTCGTGGCCGAGCAGGCTGCGCGCCACTACAGCGAGGTGGATGTGGTGCATTTCGTGAACGACGATCTGAAGCAGTACTTCGCCCAGTGGGAATCGGAACAGTATCCGTCGCGACCCGGCATGGTCCATGAGCACAGCATCGGCCATGTCGGTGGATTCCATCCGGTGGAGAAGATCCGCGAGCTGTACGTGGAGCTGAAGATTGGCAGCGACGCCAATCCGTACCTCTGCCTGGACCCCTTCAATCTCGGCCACATCTTCACGCTCGGCATGGCGCACTACTATCTCCTGTCCGGTGATCCCTGGATCAAAGAGACGATCGAGAGGATCGGCGACAACCTGATGCGTCTGGCGGAGGACGGGAAGTACCAGTTCAAGGGCTGGAACCACGTGGGGCGCGTCAACGGCTGGACCATGCTCGCGCTGGCCGGCCTGTACAAGATCGACCCGAGCGAACGCTGCCTGAACGCCATGCGCCATCTCGCCGACGAAGCGCTGGTTGAACAGGACCCGCATTGCGGCGGATGGCTGTACCAGCTGGGCCCCGGACACTGCGACTGCGTGACGCGCAAACACGTGGGAGAGGCGGGCTTCATCACGTCCGTCCGGCTCAATGGGCTGAGCTACTACTACCGGTTGACCGGTGACGCGCGCATCCCCGCATCGCTCCAGCGCGGCGTGACACACCTCAACCGAGATACCTGGGTGGAGGAGTGCAGCGATTGGCGCTACACCTCCTGCCCCGCCTCGTCTCCCATCCGCCAGATCGGCGTGACGATCATGGCGCTGGTGAACAGCGTCAGCCTGACGGGTGACGCGGAACATCTGAGGATCCTGCGGCAGGCCTGGGATGCGCGCTACGCGCAGCTCCGCCAGGCACCTCGGACCCAGCCGGGGCTGGGAAAGACCTACTCGACCATCATGTACGGCGCGCCCGAGGCGATGAATCTGTTTGTGAACGGAGTCGACGCGGGCGGCCGCCCAGAGGCCGGCACGCGCGACAGGCCCTGACACGACGCTGCTAGGAGATGCATCCCAGGAACCGGGCGACCCCTTGCTGCAACTTCCGTTGCCTTGCGGCAGTCCGCTCAATCGGCGTCTCCCAGTAGATGTCACGAATGTCGGCACAGCAGCCGCCAAGGCGTGTACAGAGTTCGCGGGCCGTCAGCACGTCGCCCTGACGCAGTTGCAGCCGTGCAGACCAGCGCTGGTCGATCAACAGATTGTACTCGCGTTTCGCAGGCGGAGCCTGCGGCCGAAACGAGATGTCGATCGTGTCGTCGCACCGCCCGTCGATGTTGTGCTTGCAGGGAAGACAGATGTCGTCGGCCCCCAGCTCGATGCGGAGCCGGACGTCACGGTTCTCCAGGATCTCGTGCGCCACCTGGTGCAGGGCGTGGCCGTAGGGGTGCGGCTGGAAGTCCATCGTTCCATCAGCGAATGCCGTCACGATGTCGACGAAATGATGCGGCTTGATGGCAATCACGCGGCTCATGCTTGTCCACTCCCCCCTCATTTTGCCGCCATCCCCCCCTGTGGATTCTAGCAGATTCGGGAGTCCATCGGACGGGCACGTGTAACCATCCGGAGCCTGTTGCGTCAGTACTGGTGAAACGGGGATGGCAGGTTGTCTGCCAGCACGGAATCCACAGGAGAAAGGCAACGAACGATGGCAATGAATATGCAGAAAGCCGGGGGAGTGATCGTTCTGGTCGGCGTGTTAGCCGTGGCGACGGCGGCCATCAATGCAGGCCGCAATCCGGGGACGTCCCCGGATGTGACCGGATCGGCAGAGCGCCCTCGGGCAGGCACAGTATCCGACGCAATGCGTACAGAAACCTACACATCTGGAGATCATGACATGGCGGCAGAGACGAACAAGGTCAATATGGTAGTTCACGCAAGCGAGGCCGATTTTCAGCAGAAGGTCCTGGACGCGAACGGACCGGTGCTGGTCGATTTCTATGCCGACTGGTGCGGCCCCTGCCGCATGATCGGCCCCATCATAGAGCAGTTGGCCGGCGAATACCCCACCGCCCAGAGTGTGAAGGTGAACGTCGATGACAGCCCCAACCTGGCGGCCAAGTACCGCATCGAGTCGATCCCGGCGCTGCTGGTGTTCCAGGACGGGCAGGTCGTCAACCAGCACGTGGGAGTCGCTGACAAAGCCAGGTTGCGCGCCCTGCTGGGACTCTGAGAACCCTCCGGGCCCGCACCAGGACCTGACCCCACTGAGCGCGTTTCGCATTGGCTGCCCCCTCACCCGAATCGTTGCCGGCACGTGACATGCCATTGTCCTAGACGTAGCCGGCAACGACTTGGGGGAGAGGGGGCGCAAATAGGGACAACCGTTCGCTGGACACGGCACTGGCCGTGTGGCGTCTGTCCTCGATCGTTGGTGCGCGATCGGTCTACGGGGCCGGGGCCCACAGGCTGTTGATCAGTCCGATCGTGCGGTCGGTCAGTAGCTGGCCGCCTTCGTGGCGCACCGTGTTGCTTTGCACGACGGCGCTGTAGCCGCCCCCACGCACGGCCCTCTCGGTGGGCACATAGCCCGCGCCATGCACCAACTGGATGACAAATGTCTGCAGGGCCTTGCTGCGGGCCTTCATCTGAATGCCGAAGTCCAGGAACAGCTCGAAGGGGCTCGTGCAGATGGCCACGTCACCCAGCCGCAGCACGTGCACTTCCACTTCATGCGTCGTGTCGGGCGTCTGCGTCGCGTACCGGTCGATGATCCTCTGATGCCAGCCCATGATCGTGTGCTGCGCGGGGTCCTTGGACAGGGCTTCGACCTGCGCCTTCGCGCTGGCCAGCTCCTCTTCGGTCACCATGCGGACGGGCAGTTTGAGCCTTTCGACTTTGTGGACCAGCGGCACGTCGGTCCGAATATCCTGTTGCGCGCCTTCCAGGGCCTCGTCGACGCCGATCAGGATTCGCCGCGCGATCTCCTCGAGACGCGTCAACTTGCGCAGCTCGCGCATGCGCTCTTCGGCCTGCTTGCGGAACATCAGGTGCGGCGACTGGTCTCCCGCCGCGCCGATCCAGGCGAGCACGGCCAGCTGTTCGCCATGGCGCTGGCGCAGCGCCACGCGGACCGGGTGCACGAAGTCCGAATCGACCGTCGACTTGCCCTCGACTTCCTGGGCGGTGCAGGCGAAGTTGAGCGCCGCCGCGACGAGCTTCTGGTCCTGGTCCCAGAAGAACAGCGTCTCGATGGCGTGATCTTCGTACCCTTCAATGCCCCGGAACGTATCCTGGTCGGTGGCCCCATACATCGCAGCCGTACCGTCAGCGTACACCGCGCGGCGGTTCTGGCCGACGACCGCATGGCCCAGTCCCCAGCTCACGGCACCGGGCTGCCGCCCCTGCCACGCCTTGGCCGCCAACTCCGCCACACGCTCGGCAAAGAACTTCGCGTACTCCGTCGGACGCATCACACCTTCCTCGGGCAGTGCGTACGCGTCGTCCGTGAAGACCGGTCCGGTGTGCGTGTGGGTGGCGCTGATGAAGATCTTCTGCACGTCAAAGTCCGGCACCAGCTGGTGAAATTGCTGACGGACCTGCGCGACCACCTCCACCGGCAGATAGCAGATATCGCAGGAAATCATGATCGCCTGCTCCAGCGACTGGTCTCCTTCCCGCGATTCGAGCGCTACGGCCGACGCCTCGAGCGGCGCATCGACCGTGGCCCCGATCCGCGTATGCATCTGGCCTTGCAGCGCAATCGGACGGTCCGGCGTAATGCTGGTGACAGCCGTCCCCACCCGCAACTCGGCTCCCGCACCGGCAGTCGCCACACATCCGATCAGCCCCACCAGCAGTACCACGCCCCTTCGGCTCTTGCGTCGCATCATCCACCTCTTTCGACTGAAGGTCATTGGCCCATTTGAAACTCGAAGATAACGTGTTGCTGTGACGGCTGCAAGTTCCGGACGGCCATGTTGATTTGTTCCTGCCGGGGACTACACTGGCGCACGGTCGAACAAGCGAAACAGGAGTGAGAATATGAACCAGCATGCACTGTCACGACGTGAATTCCTGACGGTCTCGGCAGCCGGTGGCAGCTTGAGTCTGGCAGGACTGGTCCGAGCATCGGCCCACTCCGCGAGTCCTCCCGAGCGCCCCGCGGGACAGAAAAATGCGTTCGGATTGCAGGCCGATCCGCTGCCGAAAGTGCGTGTTGGCTGCGTGGGGGTGGGAGGTCGCGGCACCTATTTGCTGGGGAACCTGCTGGACGTCGAAGGGGTCGAGATCAAGGCGGTGTGCGACACGGTGCCGGCACGCGTGGCGGCGGCCCAGAAACTGGTTACAGATAAAGGACGGGGCGAACCGGCCGGATATGCGCAGGGCGAGCACGACTATGAGAACCTCTGCCGGCGCGACGACATCGACCTGGTGTATATCGCCACGCCGTGGGACTGGCACACCCGGATGGCCGTCAGCGCGATGCAGAACGGCAAGCACGCGGCAATCGAAGTCCCGGCTGCCATTACGCTCGACGAGTGCTGGCAGCTGGTGGACACCTCCGAACAGACGCAACGCCATTGCATGATGCTGGAAAACTGCTGCTACGGCGAAATTGAACTGCTGGTGCTCAACATGGTCCGGCAGGGCGTCTTCGGCGAGCTGACGCATGGCGAGGCGGGGTACCTGCACGAAGCACGGGGCTTCGTCCTGCAGAACGACAGCGCCACGAACTGGCGCCGCGAGTTCGTCCGCACACTCAATGGCAATCTCTACCCCACTCACGGGCTGGGGCCGGTTGCGCAGTATATGGGCATCCACGGAGGTGACAAGTTCGACCTGCTGGTATCGATGAGTTCGCTCGAACTGGCCATGAGCAAGCAGCGCGACGCACTTCCGGCTGACGATCCGCGCCGCCAGGAGCAGTTCGCGCTGGGCGACATCAATACATCGGTCATCAAGACGGCGCGGGGACGCACGATCATGGTCCAGTGCTCGTTCGCCCAGTCGCGGCCGTACAGCCGGATCAATATGATCTGCGGCACTGCCGGCACGTTCTGCGACTACCCGCCCCGCATCTTCCTCGATGGCCGCGGCGCCGACTGGGAGACCGACATGGCGCCGTACCACGCCCAGTACGGCCATCCGCTGTGGAAGAAACTCAGCGAAGTGGCGCTGCAGACAGGCGGCCACGGCGGCATGGATTACATCATGAACTGGCGCCTGATCCAGTGCCTGCGCGAAGGCCTGCCGCTCGACATGACGGTCTACGACGCCGCCGCCTGGAGCAGCGTGTTCCCGCTGAGCATCGCGTCGGTCGCCCAGGGGAGCGCGCCGCTGGCCGTGCCCGATTTCACGCGCGGCGACTGGCAGCACCAGGCCCCGCTGGGCATCGTGGAAGCCT
Source organism: Pirellulaceae bacterium (assembly GCA_036821925.1). Classification (GTDB taxonomy): domain Bacteria; phylum Planctomycetota; class Planctomycetia; order Pirellulales; family Pirellulaceae; genus JAAYDI01. The sequence continues at coordinate 12,339 of DAISIS010000043.1, read as the reverse complement.
GAGACACGATCCGACGTTCCAGGATCGTCACCGTTTCTGAAGTTCTGTGCAGCGTGCCACTGGACGCGCCAGTGGCACGCTCGTATTCCCCTGGACCACGTACGAAACGACAAGAAAGACACGCCTCGCACGCCGTCAGCTGATTCGGCTGCCGTCCGCTACCGCTGACGCCGCCACAGCAGCAGCGCGCCCCCAACAGCCAGGCCGAAGAGCACAAACGTCGAGGGCTCCGGCACCGCCTTGAGCGAGAAGCTGATCGTCGGGTTGAAACCGTCTTCAGAGAACCACACCGCGGGATTGGGCAAGTTCGCAGTAGTGACATTACTGTAAGTGGTCAATCGCACCCACCTCGTATCCGCGTCGTCGACAAAGTCGAACTCAACGCGGTACGACTGGCTGCCGCTGAGCGCCATCTCGTCGGTGACTTGCCCACTGTCGGTGGCACCATCGATGTTTCCGGCTGTCGAACCGGAAAAGGCAGGTGGCTGGAACATCACGGCACTACCAAGCGCGTAGCCTTCGAAGTCCGCAATCACGTCCGTACCGCCCGACCACGTCTGCGTGATGTCGTCAATGTAGACCACCCAGGGCTTCTGATTGCTGCCGGTGCTCTTTAAGCGAATGTGCTCGATAGTCCCCCACGTGCCGGTCAAAATGCCGTCCGCCGTGGCGCCGGCAAAAGCCGTGAGCGTATCTGTGGACGGTGTAAACGTGAAGGTATGCCATTGATTATCGGCGACGAGAGTCTGGCCGTCGAGATTGACCCATTCGATGCCACCACTGCTACCTCCGTTAGCGCCGATCCCAGGAAAGGGATTGGTGGTGCCACTCCCGGTTTCTCGAATGCCAAGCGAGATCTGTAGCATCTCCGCCTGTACGGACGCGACGACGCTCAACACAAACACCACCACAAGCAACTGCCAGATAGTGCGCTTCATCGGATGACTCTCCCAGGATGTAAAAGCTACGAGTGCGCTGTCCGTGAGAACTGAAGATGTTGACGTGAACGTACGAGCAATCTGACGTTTCCCTCCGTCCCACGCGCCTGTTAACTTATCTGGATTGGGGATAAAGGGCAACTAGTGACAATGGGGTAAGTTGGGTTGAATTGCCGGTTTTTTTGCGCGGCCAGCGCCGTTGACGGCGTTGGCCGGTGGATCACTGAAAGGGCACCTTGAAGGTGGCTGATGTATTGCGGTATCTGCAAGCGTTTGGGGGCGCGTAACGTACGCTCCCGGTGTGTTTTCTTGCTGGCCGGGGGGCGCTTCACTCCCATCGCGCGCCCAGCGTGTGGTGCGCGCAATTTCCCGGGGATCCGTCGTGGTCTGTTCCGTGCGGTCCTTTTGCGGACGTGCGCCCGACGCTCGCGTCGCGCGTCACGGTACCGTCGCCGAATACGGTACCATCGCCGAATATCATCACGGTATCACGGGCAGCGTGACCCAGGAGGGGTGGCTGGAGTCGTGGTAGACGGTTTGCTGTGCGACGACCGGTTGGGTGGCCAGTGCCAGGTTGTCGTCGCCCGAATTGAGGTTCCGCAGGTAGTAGGGGTAGTAGCTGCTGGAGATCTCGACGCGGATGCGGTGTCCCTGGGCAAACAGATTCCCGGTCGGGCGCCAGAAATCGATGGTGTACTGGTAGCAGCGATCGGGTTCGAGCGTGCTGAGCGCATCGGGGCGGAAGGCGCCGTGGTGCCGCTCGTCGCGATGCCGCGCACGCATGACTCCCTCGGCCAGGAACACGGCGCGACCGTCGGGGTAGACGTCGACCAGACGCATCATCCAGTCGGTATCGCGGGCGCTGGTCGCTGCGTACAGCTGGGCCGTGATGGGACCGATCACTTCCACGTCGTGTTCCAGCACGGGCGTGGTATAGACGAGCACATCGGCGCGTTTGGCGGCCTCACTCACGTCGCGCGGCCCGTCAATATGGCCGTTGCCGTAGGGTGGCGACGGTGTGGGGTCGTCCGGGTCGTAAGTGTAGTGGTCGGGGGGCTGCGTGCCGGGTGGCGTGGTGCTGAGCGTTCCGTCGCCGGCAGACGAGTTGGCGTGTCCGCCGCTGTGCAGGTAGTACTGGGTCGGCACGGCTTCGGGCAGTGGCCAATCGCTGGCCGAGCGCCATGCATTGCGTCCGAGCACAAACAGGTGGACGGGCGGGTCGGACAGGATGCCGTTGTCGATACCCTTCAGGTGGCAGTCGAACCAGCGGCAGACGTAGCCATCCCAGTCCACGACAGCTTCCGGTCCGAAGTCGGCATCCGGGGCGCTCAGGCGGTTGTTGATGGCATGTTCCCACGGGCCGACGACCATCCGTGGCTGGCGCGCGGCGGGTGTGCCGCCGTGCTGTTTCATGGCCGTGAAGTTCATCGGCGTGCCGGGGAAGTTGGCATCGAACCAGCCGGTGGCGGCCAGCGTGGGGACCTGCACGCCGGCGTAGCTCTCCGGCGTCTGATAGGCGATGCCGCGCCAGTAATCGCCGGCGGCCGTGTTCTGGAGCATCCAGGTGCGCCACCAGGAGGTGGGCAGGTAGTTGCGTGTTGTGTCGAAGTCGATGTAAGGGAGCTGGCGATAGGCGGCTTCGCGGTTGACGGCGAATCCGCCGTACGGTCCCGGGCCCGCGCTGTGCGGCAAGCGTCCCGACATCAGGCCGGCCCAGTCGAGCATCCAGCAGACGAAGATGCCGTTCTGATAGGGGCAGTTGTAGAACTGATCGGGCGGAGCGACCTCGGGCACGATGGCCTTGAGTGATGGTGGCGACTGCGATGCCGTCCACCATTGCTGCCAGCCCACGTAGGACGGGCCGAACATGCCGACGGCGCCACTGCACCACGACTGGGCGGCGATCCACTCGACCAGGTCATAGCCATCGAGTTTGTGTAGCGGTGAAAAGGGATCCCACTCCCCTTCGGACTCGAACCGGCCGCGGGAGTCGGCGGTGACCACGACGTAGCCCCGCGCGGCAAACGCGCGGGCGCGAGGCGCGCCACCCCGCTTGTCGTACGGCGTCTGGTAGAGGATGGCCGGAAAACGCCCTGCGGCCTGGGGGCGAAACACATCGATCCTCAGCCGCGCGCCGTCGCGCATGGGCGCCTGCTGATTGGGCTCTTCGAGCACCTCCATGGTGGCCGGGGAGATACTGCCTACGTGCGGGAAGGTCCCTTCAGCCCGCGCGATGGAGGCGGCGACGAGCAGGGCCACGATCGCGGCGCGTGTGACGGAGGGGCGGGTAACCATGGTCCGGGTGTTCCTCTCAGAGTCAAATGGACTTTCAGCCAGTCACGCGGCGCGCACGCAAGCGGGGCGCCGGCCGGGCGCGACGCGCTGTGAGCCTCTGGGCCGGCCGTCTGGGGCGTATCCCACTGGGCCGGCGATATCGATACCATATCAGATTGACGCACCGCCCGGGGGGATCCGAGCGAGAATCCGATTCGCACCCGCTTGCACAGGGAGCCGACCATGAAAGCCCATTCACCGCTGTCGTCCGGTTGTGCGTGTTGTCTCAGCCGGCGTCGTTTTCTGGCCGCGGGTTGCAGCACATGTGCTGCTGTCGTGGCGCAGGGGCTGCGGCCCCACCCGGCGCGCGCCGCGCACACTGCGCAGGGCCCCCGGCCGCGCGTGCGGCTGATCTTCGCCTGCTGGGCGCTCCAGCAGGACCGGCCGACCTGGCCGCACATCGGATACGACTTTGCCGGTGACGTGCAGCAGGTGCAGGATGTGCTGGCGCAGCGCTGTCCGGAGGTGGAGTTCCTGCCAGCGCTGGCTCACGGCCCGGAGGATGCGCAGCAGCTGCTGGCTGCTGGGGATGCCGACCGCATCGACGGTTACATCGTGTACCAGATGAACAACTGGGTGCAGGTGATGCAGACGATTGTGGCCTCCGGCAAGCCGACCATCGTGGCCGATTTCCCCTACGCGGGCAGCGGCGGTTTTCTGGTCTTCACGGCCGCGCTGCGCCGCGCTCACCAGAACTTCTCGGTCGTCGCTTCCTCGGACCTCGCCGACCTGGCCGCGGCCGCCCGGTGTTTCGAACTCCTGAAGACAGGTGGCGGGGTGACGGAGTTCGTAGCCGCCTGCGACCGGGTGCGCCGGGAACGCACGGGCCGCGGCGATTCTGCACCGTGCCAGGACGATCCGTTGCAGCTGGCCGATGTGGGCCAGTGCCTGGAAGCCCTCAAGAAGTCGCGGCTGGTGACGGTCGGGGGCGGCATGCAGAACATCGCTCAGGAGATCGAACAGCGGCTGGGGATCGGCGTGATCCAGATCGGATTCGAGGAGTTGTCCGCGGCGTGTGAGCAGGCCGACGCAGAGCAGGCGCGGCAGATCGCGGCGCGGTGGAAGGGGGCGGCGCGCAGCGTGCAGATCGCCGATCCCGACGCAGAACTCGAAAAATCGGCGCGGCTGTATCTGGCCCAGCAGGCGGTGCTGGCGAAACACCAGGCCGAGGCGATCACGATCAATTGCCTGGGGGGCTTCTATGGCGGCCACCTGCCGGCCTATCCGTGTCTGGGCTTCGTGGAACTCCTGGACGCCGGTCTGATCGGCGCCTGCGAGGCCGACCTGTTGTCGACCTCCACCATGCTCGTCATCAAACACCTGGGCGGCCGGCCGGGCTTCATCTCCGACCCGGTGCTCGACACCTCCAAGCGGCAGATCATCTACGCGCACTGCGTGGCGGCGACCCGGATGTTCGGTCCGGCGAGCGCTCCCAACGCGTACGAGATCCTGACGCACTCGGAGGATCGCAAGGGGGCGGCCGTGCGGTCGTTTCTCCCGCTGGGCTACCTGACCACGACTCTGGAGATCCATGCGGCCCGGCAGGAGATCCTCCTGCACCAGGCCCGGGCCGTCGAGAATGTCGTGATCGACCGCGCCTGCCGGACCAAGCTGGCCGGCCAGATTGTCGGCGATGTGGAGAAACTCTTCACCTACTGGGATCAGTACGGCTGGCACCGCGTCACGTTCTACGGGGACCTGCGCGAGCCTGTGCGGGAGCTGGCCGCGGCCTTGCAGTTCAAGTTCATCGAGGAGGCGTGAGAGGAGACGCCCGACGCGCCCCCGGGGGACCCGCAAAACACGCGTCGACCGGCATACCACCGCGCCGACGCGTCTACTTGCGGCCTGCCCCCCCTGCCGATAACGTGTCGATTAGCGGGCGGCGCTGCCCGCTGCCGGCGTGCTGCTGGCGACGGAAGTCGGCAGCGCTGGCGCGTCAGAAAGGGGACCGCGTCCCCAGAAAGTACCGGCTGCAGCCTCCAGCCTCCAGCCTCCAGCCTCCAGCCTACAGCCTACAGAAAAGGGTACCGTCGATGCGATCGGATATGGTCAAGTTGGGTGACGCCCGCGCTCCCCACCGGAGCCTGTTGCGTGCCACCGGAGTGAGCGACGATGATTTCAGCAAGCCGTTCATCGCGGTCTGCAACAGCTACACCGATATCGTTCCGGGCCACGTGCATCTGAACCGTGTGGGCGAGTTCGTCAAGCAGTGTGTCCGCGAGGCGGGTGCCGTGCCGTTCGTGTTCAACACCATCGGCGTGGATGACGGGATCGCGATGGGGCACAGCGGGATGAAGTACTCGCTGGCCAGCCGCGAGCTGATCGCCGACTGTGTGGAGACGGTGGTGCAGGCGCACTGCTTTGACGGCATGATCTGCATCCCCAACTGCGACAAGATCGTCCCCGGGATGTTGATGGGAGCCGTGCGCTGCAATATTCCCACGGTGTTTGTCAGTGGCGGGCCGATGGAGGCGGGCACGACGGCAGACGGCAAAAAGATCGATCTGATTGACGTGTTTGCGGGGGCCGCGGCCAAACAGCAGGGCAAACTCACGGCCGACGAGCTGCTGGCGCTGGAACGAGCCGGCTGCCCGACGTGCGGCTCCTGTTCCGGACTCTTCACCGCCAACAGTATGAACTGCCTGTGCGAAGCGTTGGGGCTGGCGCTGCCCTGCAACGGAACGCTGCTGGCGACCAGTGCCGAACGCAAACGGCTGTTTCACCGTGCTGCGAAACGCGTCGTGGAGATGGTCTACCAGTTCGACAAGCTCGGGGCTGGCCACGGCCTGCTGCCACGCGAGATCGTCACGCTCGAGTCGATTGACAACTCGATGATCCTGGATATGGCGATGGGTGGGAGTACCAACACGGTGCTGCACATGCTGGCCGTCGCGCATGAAGCCGGAGTGCAGTACGATCTAGAGCGGATCAACGCGCTGAGTAGTCGCACCGCCAACGTCTGCCGGGTCGCGCCGAGCAGCCACTATCATGTCGAAGACGTGCACAACTCCGGTGGCGTGGCGACGATCCTCGGCAGCATCAATCGAGGGTGCCCCGGTCTGCTGCACCTCGACTGCCCGACGGTGACCGGTCAGACGTTGGGCGAGAACATCGCCGCGTATGACGTGCGTGCTGAGCAGGTCAGCCAGGAGGCGCTGGAAATCGCTGCGGTCACGGCGGGGGGCCAACACACCGTGGAAGGCATGAGCGTCCGGCGGCGGGCCGCGTCGATCCGTGACTTGTCCGCCGAACAGCTGGGCTTCGATCCTCACGACTGCATCCGCGAAGTCGAGCACGCGTACAGCCCGGAGGGAGGGCTGACCATCCTCCGCGGCAATCTGGCCCCGCAGGGTGCGGTGGTGAAGACGGCCGGCGTGCTGCCGGAGATGTTGCAGCACACGGGCCCCGCGGTGATCTTTGAGTCGGAGACCGACGCGTATGCGGGGATTGTCAACGGCCAGGTCAAGGCGGGCGACGTGGTGGTGATCCGCTACGAGGGGCCGCGCGGCGGGCCGGGCATGCAGGAAATGCTGGCCCCCACGTCTGCCATCAAAGGGGTGGGGCTCGACGACAAGGTGGCGCTGATCACCGACGGGCGGTTCTCCGGTGGCACGGCGGGAGCCTGCATCGGGCACATCAGTCCCGAGGCGGCCGCGGGTGGGCCGATCGGGCTGTTGCAGCCGGGGGACATCATCGAGATCGACATGCCCGCGCGCAAGCTCGCCGTGCGACTGTCGGCGGAGGAACTGCAGCGGCGGGCGCAGGCCTGGCAGGCGCCCGAACCGCGTTTCAAGAGCGGCTACCTGTCGAAGTACGCCGCGCTGGCGACCAGCGCCGATACCGGGGCCGTGTTGAAGTGGTGAGCGGCGGCACGGCTGACTCCCGTTCGCTCCACGCGGCCGCCGGTGGCCGCCGCGCGAACGGGGGCCACCGCCGCCGGCTGGCTCCCGCGCCGGCTAGCTCCCGACGTGGCGGCCGGTCCGATCTCAGATCTCCTTGCCCACGGCGAAGGCCTGACCCAGCAACGGGCCGACACCGTGATAGGTCCGAGTGCCGGGCGAGAAGATGATCGGCAGCACCTTCTGGATGTCCGGCATGCCGGACTCGTCGAGCACGGCCTCGTCCGCCTTCACATCCAACACCTCGCCGACAAACTGCGTGTGCAGGCCCAGTTCCAGGACCTGCACGACCTTGCACTCCAGCACCAGCGGAAACTCCTCGACGTACGGCGCATCGACCAGTTCGCTGCGCGCGGCGGTCAGCCCAGTGGCGGCGAACTTGTCGATATCCCGGCCGCTGGCCAGCCCGAAGAAGTCGGCCTGCTTCATCTGAGTCTGGGAGGGCACGCTGAGCGTAAACGCACGCCGCTCTAACAGGTTGCCGTAGCTGTAGGTGGCTTTACGCAGCGAAACCGCTACGCACGGCGGCTCGGAACAGCAGATGCCGCCCCAGGCCGCCACCATGGCGTTGGGCTTGCCCTGTTTGTCGTAGGTTCCCACGAGCCACGTCGGTGTGGGGACAATTAACGTTTTTGCGCCAAGCGAACGTCGCATCGCGGGTTCCTCACGTAGATGATTCTCTGGCCGGTCTGCAGGCGATCCTCAACGCATCAGCCGATCCCAGCTGCGCACCGGCGCCGTCTATCGTATGGTGTTCTCGCAGCGATACAAGTCCTCCCGCGTTGCCGCTCAACTGTCTGCCGGGACCCGCTGGCACGCCGGACGAACCGGGCCGCCGGGACCCACGCCTCGGATGGCAGCAGTCGTCACGGCTGTTCCCGGACGTCACGGCCGGTCCCGGAAGTCACCGAACGTTGCGCGGAACATGTCGACCTGGCGGCGGATCACGGCGGCGCAGCAGGGCTGTCGGAGATGGGCGGCGATGCCGTCCCGGTGGTTGTCTTCGGCCGAGCCGAAAGCGCCCACTGCTGGAAGCCCTGCGTCTGACGCGTCACCACCTGGTCACCCTCGGCGACGACAAACAGCGCCTCGACATCGGGCAACCTGTCAGTGAGTTCCATCCCGGCGTGGACCCCCAGCACGCTGGCGGCGGTCGAGAACGCGTCGGCGTCGGTGCAAGTCGGGGCCAGGATCGATACGCTGCTGCGCTCGGTGAGCCCCAGGCCGGTCCGCGGATCGACGATGTGCGAGTAACGCACCCCCGCGATTTCGACGAACTGGAATGCGTCCCCCGAGGTGGACAGGGCCTGATGGCAGAGGTAACCGAAAACACTCGGCGGAGCGTTCGCTTCCAGCGGCGCGATCCCGACCAGCCAACCCGGCTCGCCCGGCGGCGGGCCGCTGGCCGCCAGGTCGCCGCTGGCGTTGATGATCGCCTGGCGGATGCCCAGCTTCTCGAGTTCCTGCATGGCTTGGTCCACCGCGTACCCCTGGCCGATGCCTCCCAGGTCGAGCCGCATGTGCGGCACCAGCAGCCGGGCCGTCCGGGCTGCCGGGTCGAGCACCAGCGACCGGTAGCCGGTCGCGCCGCGCGCCTGCTGCAACCGGTCGTCGTCGGGCAGCTGCCGCACCCGGCGTGCCCGCCGCCAGAGCTTGGTAAGGGGGCCCACCGTGATGTCAAATGCTCCCTGCGTCCGCTCAGCCCACTGCTGCGCCTGCCACAGGACCGGGAATAACTCGTCGCTCACCCGGACTGGCTCAGCGGTGGGGGCCGCGGCGCTGAGCTTGACCAGCTCGCTGTCGCTCAAATAGTCGCTCAGGCAGGCATCGAGCGCTGCGATCCGAGCGAACGCCGCTTGGAATGCCCGGTTTGCGGCCGCCTCGTCTGCAGCGTACAATGCAATGACGAAATCGGATCCCATGTGTACTTGTGCGGACTCGAATTTTTCGAGTTCCCCCGCATTACAGGTGGCCCAGGCCACTCCTACCCCTAGAAGCCATGCGTTGGGTATCATATCGTTGATGTCTCGCGCTGGGCTCACCGATCGGCTGATCGGTGGTTGGTTGAATCTCTCACAGGAAAAGGTCTATGAAGTCGAAGTCTATGTCTAGCGTAAATCGGCTGCCGCACCCGTTGCAACTCGGTTCTCGGCGAATCATTCCGTTCATCGCGGCCGCGTGTCTCCTGGGCATCGTCTCGCTTGGCAATGCGGCAGACGTCCCGCGGGTGCCGTTGCCTGTGCCGGACGCGGACGCGAAGGCCGAAGACGACATGAAAGAGTATACGGAGCTGATCGAGCATACGGATGCGAAAATCGAAATGGTGCCGATCAAGGGTGGCGAGTTCTTGATGGGCAGTCCGGACAGTGAAGAAGGCCGCAAGGATGACGAGGGTCCGCAGTGCAAGGTGAAGGTGCCCGCTTTCTGGATGGGGAAATACGAGGTTCGGTGGGATGCGTTCGAAGTCTGGATGTTCGACCTGGACATACAGCGCCGCAAGCTGAAGAAGGCGGAGGAGACCGAACGCGACAAGGCCGCGGCCGAGTACCAGCTGTCGCAGCCGACCGAACCCTACACCGACATGACGTTCAGCATGGGGAAGAAGGACTGCCCGGCCATCTGCATGACCCAGTTCGCCGCCCGCACCTTCTGCCAGTGGCTGACCGAGAAGACCGGCCGCTACTACCGGCTGCCGAGTGAAGCGGAGTGGGAATACGCGTGCCGCGCCGGCACCGACACGGCCTACTCGTTTGGCGATGACCCGGCTGACCTGGACGACTACGGCTGGTACTACGACAACAGCGAGGAGGCGTACCACAAGGTCGGGCAGAAGAAGCCGAATCCGTGGGGACTGCACGACATGCACGGCAACGTAGCGGAGTTCGTGCTCGACGGGTACGTCGAGGACGGTTACAGCCAGTTCAAGAACGGCGTGACCAGCCCGCTGATCACGCCGACGAAGATCTTCCCGACCGTGATTCGCGGCGGATCGTGGGATGCTGATCCCGAACAGTGCCGCAGTGCGGCGCGGGGTGCATCCGATCCCTCGTGGCAGGCGCAGGATCCGCAGATTCCCAAGAGCATGTGGTACAACACCGACGCGAAGCACGTGGGATTCCGCATCATTCGCCCGCTGGTCGAGCCGACCGCAGACGAGAAGGCGGCCAAGTGGGACAAGATGGAGCCGAAGCTGGACCGCCATCGCGGCCGGTAAGGCGGCACGCTGGGTTCGCCCCCCGGCCCGAGCCGACCGGCTTCGGGAGTGAACGGGAAGCAGTGCAGGCCGCGGACCTGCACTGCGTCGGCACGTGGCCGAAGCGGATCGCGAGAGGCGTTTCCCCTGGCGCGGTGCGCAAAGTGATCCTGGCAGGGAGAACAAGCCGACCAGCAAGCGTTCGTATCCTTCAGCCGCGGCAGCGGCGGTGGAGCATCTGTGACCAACGTGACAAACGTGCCCGATTCCACGCCGGGGAACCAGCCGTCACGGCGCGATTTCATCCGCACCTCCTCGATCCTGGTCGCGGGAGGACTGGGCATTGGGCGGACTGCCCACGCGCGCGGCACGGACGTGATGCGGGTCGGCCTGATCGGCTGCGGATCGCGCGGCACCGCGGCCGCCACACAGATGCTCAACACCACCAGCGGGCCCGTGCGTCTGGTGGCGCTGGCCGATGTGTTTCCCGATCGTCTACAGGCCGCGTACCGCCAGCTCCGCAGCCGGCATGCTGACAAACTCGACCTGCCTCCCGAACGCCGCTTCACCGGCCTGGAGGCCTACCGGCAGTTGCTCGAGACGGATGTCGAGCTGGTCATTCTGGCCACCCCGCCCGGGTTTCGCCCGCAGCAGTTCGAGGCTGCCGTGGCGGCCGGGAAGCACGTGTTCCTCGAGAAGCCGGTGGCTGTCGATGTGCCCGGCGTGCGCCGCGTGCTCGACGCATCGGCCGAAGCCCAGCGCAAGAACCTGGCCGTCGCTGTCGGTCTGCAACGACGGCACGAACCGGCCTATCGCGAAACCATGGCGCAGCTGCACAGCGGCCGGATCGGCGACTTCGTCACCCTCCGCGTGTACTGGAACGGCAGCGGCGTCGGAACGCGCCCCCGCCAACCCACCCAGAGCGAGTTGGAGTACCAGCTGCGCAACTGGTACTACTTCACCTGGCTCAGCGGCGACCATATCGTCGAGCAACACGTGCAGAACTTGGATGTGGCCAACTGGCTGGTCCAGGACTTGCCCGCCGAAGTCAACGCCCAAGGGGGGCGGGAGGTCCGCAGACGCCGCGGCGACGAAGGCCGGGACTTCGGTCAGATCTATGACCATTTCTTCTGCGAGTTCACTTATCCGAACGGCGTTCGCGTGTTCAGCCAGAGCCGCCATATCCGGAACTGCTGGAATCGCGTCTCCGAACATGTGGACGGGACGAGCGGCTCGGCTGACATCAGCGGCGGGAAGATCTACGACCGGTCGGGGACCATGGTCTGGCGCACCCAGGCGACGCGGGCCGGGCACCAGCAGGAACAGCACGATCTGCTGGCCGACCTGCGTGCCGGACGCGTGCCCCACGAAGGGCAGTACGGAGCCCACAGCACGTTGACCGCCATCCTCGGGCGGCTCGCCGCGTACTCCGGCCAACGCATCCGGTGGGACGAAGCGCTCGCGTCCCACGTCACCCTGGCCAACACCTCAGCCCTCACGTCGCTCGCCGACCACGCTCCCACCTGCCCCGACCAGGATGGCGACTATCCCATCCCCGTTCCCGGTACGACCGTGACGCTCTGATGCCAGACCGGAACAGGTAGCGGCGCTACGCATCCCATTGCCGCAGACGAGCGACCAGCAATTCGACTTCCCGCCGGTGTTTTTCGAACACGCCGAAGACCACCAGGATGGCCAGGCCGGCGGAAATGCCGAAGAGCCACCAGGGCCACGTGTGGTCGACCAGTCGACCGGCGTTCCACACCATGGCCACAATCGCCAGCAGCAGGAAACTGGATCCCAGGTACAGAAACGCGCGGACGCGCAGCAGGATGCCGGCGAACATGCCGCCGACCGCCAGGCTGGCCAGGATGATCGGGCGCAGCCAGTCTTCCGGCGTCTCCGGTACGACGAGCTTCATGAACATCTCACCGGCCGAGCTGACGTAGATGATCACCATGCAGACGTAACGAAT
>DAISIS010000042.1:3414-18435 GCA_036821925.1 Pirellulaceae bacterium | reverse complement strand
CATTCTGTCCACTCAGGAAGCGATCAACCGGGCATACGAAGTCGACCTCGATCTGGTCGAGGTGGCTCCGAATGAGAGGCCTCCGGTGTGCCGCATCATGGACTACGGCAAGTACAAGTACGAGAAGAAGAAGAAATCCGGCCAGAATCAACATCACACCAAGACGAAGGAAATCCGCCTTCGCCCCAAGACCGGAGAACACGACGTCAGTTTCAAGGTGAAGCAGGCGTTGGGGTTTCTCAAGCACAAGGACAAGGTTCAGGTGTCGGTGGTCTTTCGTGGACGCGAGATGGCGCACGTCGAGGAAGGCCGGCGCATCATGGAGGAGGTCATCGAGCAGCTGGCCGAATGTGGCAAGGTTGAGATTGCCCCTCAGCAGCATGGGCGGCGCATGATCTGCACAATCGCGCCGAGGTGAGCTCGCCGAGATGAGCTCCGGGCTCGTCGGTCCCCGGCCGTCAGCCCGAGTCCGGTTGCAGCGTGACGCTCTCCAGAGCAGAGAGAGACCTGTGGGTCCAGGCCCCTGGCCTGGATCGACCGGTCGTGCACGCATTGGCCGGCCTTTGCGTATGCCCGCTGCTTCCCACACGCCGCTCGTCGGTCGCACCGGGGAACGCGCGCGCCGCAGATCCGCCATCACCGGGCGACGAGCGGCTGCAGCACGCGAAGCGTCTGTTCGGCCATGGCCCGCGCGTTGAACCGATCGTGGACCACGGCCCGCGCGGCCGCGGCCATGCGGTGCCGGGTGGCATGATCCAGCAGCAGTTGGTGCAGCGCCACGGCCAGCGGCTGGGGCTGGTGCGGTGGCACGAGTTGTCCGCCGCCGGTGGCCGCGAGCAGTTCCGGAAACGCGCCGTGGTCCGGTTGCACGACCGGGACGCCCGCGGCCAGCGCTTCGAGCACGTATAGCCCCTTAGGTTCTCGATAGACGGTGGGTACTGACAGCAGGTGCAGTTGGGTGAGCAGCGCGACCTTCTGCGCGCGGTCGACGGTGCCAAGGTACCGGCAGGAGCGTTCCAGTCCGGCCGCCTGCAGCTTGGCCAGCTGCGCGTTGGCATATGCTTGATGGCGCTTCCCCAGCCAGCCGGCGATCAGCAGCTCCGTAGACTGCATGCCGGGTAGTTGCTTCAGTTGCAGGAACGCGTCGACGAGCACATGCAGGCCTTTTTCGGGCGCCAGACGGGCCAGGTAGCCCACGCGCAGCGGGCCGGGCGGCGCGGCGGGGTCGCTGTTTGCCGGGATTGACCGGCCGAAGTCGGACGTGTCGATTCCCAGGGGGACGACGTGGAATCGGGCCGGGTCGAGGCCCAGGTACTCGGCCATGTATTCGGCATAGAAGCGGCTGTGCACCAGAAACGCGTCGACCTGTTCTGCCAGACGCCGAATGTGCTCCAACGCTTGACGCTTGCATGGCGGCGGCAGTTCGTCCAGGAAGATGTCGTCCCCCTGGAGCGTGACGGCGATCTTGGAGCCCACTGCCCGTTTGATGTCCGGAACGCAGCCCGCCACCAGGACGTTCGAGAACACCACCAGGTCAGGCAATGCGCCGCGCGTCAGCCAGCGGCCGAGTCGCCGGACTTCTTTCCGCTGGAAGCCGGCTGACCCGCGCAGCATGGAGAGGGTCAGTTCGCCAAGCTGGGCCGCGCTGGTTTCGACCCCGCGCGAACCGACCCAACGCAGCAGTGCGGGGCTGTCGAGCAGCCGGTCGAAGGCCCGCGGCAGATAGCGGAACAGGCCGATTCGCTGCTGCAGGTAAACGTTGATCCCGCCGAAGAAGACCCGGTCGATCGAGACATCTGCTTCGTCAGTCCGAATGGGGGTGTACATCGGTACCAGCTGCACGTCAGCTCCGGCCTGCGTCAGTGCGCGGGCCAGGGTGTTGTCGTGCATGCAGCTGCCGCAGTACATGCCGGCGGCGCCGGCGGTCAGGTAGGTGATGCGCACGGGGGGGCCGAGTTCATGCATGGCACGTGGTCTCCGGTAGCCGGGCGATTCCGGCCTGCCCGCGGGGCTGCGGCGGGGTGGCGACCCGCGTCGGGAGGACCGCGCGGATCCTTAACCGGCCGCGGGCAAACGACTTGGGAATTCTCACGGGTGCCCTTTGCGAGATGCGGAGAAGTTCCTAAAATGTGAGGTTTCCGCTGGCGGTCCATTTACCCCCTAGAGTACTCCGAACATGCCCAAGCAGAAAACCCACAAGGGAACGAAGAAGCGGTTTCGTTTGACTGCCAGCGGCAAGGCGAAGCATCGCCAAGCCGGCACGAGCCATCTCCAGACGCGCATGTCGCAGAAGCGCAAGCGGAACCTGCGCGGGACCGCGACGGTCGACCGCTGCATGGAAAAGTCGATCCGCATTGCGCTCAACAACAATAGCTACTGATTTTTGTTTTGAATTGACCAGAGGTGAACCGCACGCGGGCACAACGAACGTCTTCGACCGGTCGGATCGAAGAGGCCTGGACGTGCTGAAGATGGGTGGTACCAGACGATGAGAACGACGAAGGGATCGGCTCGGACGCGGGCCAAACGCCGGCTGTATCGGCGTGCCAAGGGGTTTCAGGGTGGTCGCCGCAACATGTTGCGGACGGTCAAGGAGAATCTGCTGCGGGCGGGCGCCTATGCGTTCCGCGACCGCCGGACGCGGAAACGGGACTTTCGTCGTCTCTGGATCATTCGCATCAACGCGGCCGTGCGCGAACGCGGGCTGCGCTACAGCGAGTTCATTCACGGGTTGCACTTGACCGGTCTGGAGCTGGATCGCAAGACGTTGTCCGAGATGGCGATCCACGATCCGGCCGCCTTTGACGCCGTGGTGGAACAGGTCAAGGCGAAGCTGGCGGCGTAGCATGTTCGTGTGCTGTGGCCATGGCACGAGAGGGCGCACAGGAAGAGACAGGCGACGTGACAGCCTGTCTCTTTTCACTTCTTGAGTGGGTGGGACAATGGCACTGGCCGAGTTTCTCAAGCAGTTGGACGCGCTAGTCGCGGCGGCGACAGCCGCCTTTGACGGGGCGGCCGACGAAGCGTCGCTGGAGGCCGCGCGGATCGAGTACCTGGGGGCCAAGAAAGGCCGTCTGAAGGCGGTGCAGAAGTTCATGGGTGCGGTCGGGGCGGCCGACCGTCCGGCGGCCGGCAAACGCCTGAACGAAGTCAAGAACCAGATCGAAACGGCGTTCACCGCCGCTCAAGGCCGCCTGGGCGCCGGGGAGAGTCCGCGTCAGACGGGGGCGGTCACCGCCTTCGATCCGACCTTGCCGGGCCGGTCGCTGCGGCTGGGACGCCTGCATCCGATCACGCAGACCATCGAAGAGCTCAAGGGCATCATGGGCCGGCTGGGCTTTTCCGTCGCGGAGGGGCCGGAAATCGAGGACGAGTGGCACAACTTCGAGGCGCTGAACATTCCGCTGGAGCATCCGGCGCGCGATCCGCTGGATAACTTCTATCTGGCCGTCGCCGGGGCGGCCGCCGGGACGCTGCTGCTGCGCAGCCAGACCAGCACGGTGCAGATTCGCGTGATGGAGCAAACGCCGCCGCCAGTCCGCATCATCTCGCTCGGACGCGTCTATCGTCCGGACACAGCTGACGCGACGCACTATCCGATGTTCCACCAGATGGAAGGTCTGCTGGTGGACCGGCAGGTCACAATGGCGGACTTGAAGAGTGTGTTGCGGTTGTTTGCAGCGAGTTTCCTCGGCAGTGACGTGCACATCCGGTTTCGGCCGTCGTTCTTCCCGTTCACCGAGCCGAGCGTGGAGGCGGATTTCCACTGGAATGGCCAGTGGATCGAGTTTGGCGGCGCGGGCATGGTCGATCCGAACGTGCTGCAGGCGGTCGGCTATGATCCGGAGCAGGTGACCGGTTTCGCCTTCGGGCTGGGGATCGAACGCCTGTGCATGCGGCGTCACAACATCACCGACATCCGGGCGCTGTATCGAAATGACGTCCGTTTCCTACGCCAGTTCTGACGTGGCGAACGGGTCGACGCGCGCGAGAATCCTTGTTTCGACACTTTTGACCGCCAACGCGAATCGAGTGGTACGATGATCGTCTCCTGGAACTGGCTCAAGGACTATGTGGCCCTGGACATGGATCCGGCGGAACTGGCCGAGCGTCTGGCCATGGCGGGTCTGAATCACGAATCGACTGAGCATGTGGGGGACGACCTGGCCATCGACCTGGAGGTGACCAGCAATCGCCCCGATTGCCTGGGTCATATCGGCGTGGCGCGGGAGATTGCGGTCCTCTGGAAGCAGCCGCTGCGCGTGCCCGACCCGAGCCCGGCGACGAGCGGCCCCGACGTCGCGCAGCTGACGCGCGTGTCCATCGCCTGTCCCGCACTCTGCTATCGCTACACGGCGCGGGTCATCCGCGGTGTGAAGATCGGCCCGAGTCCGGCGTGGCTGGCCGATCGATTGCGGAGCGTTGGCATCGCGGTGATCAACAACGTGGTGGACGTGAGCAACTACGTGATGTTGGAGTGCGGCCAGCCGCTGCACGTGTTCGATCTGCAGCGGCTGCGCGGGCCGGAGATCATCGTGCGGGAGGCGTTGCCGGGCGAGCAGTTCCCGGCCATTGACCATCGCGTCTACACGCTCGAGCCCGGCATGTGTGTGATTGCCGATGCCCGGGACCCCGTGGCGCTGGGCGGCGTGATGGGCGGCGTGGATTCGGAGGTCTCTGAAACGACCACCGATCTGCTGATCGAAGCGGCGGAATTCTCGCCGCTCTCGATCCGCACCACCGCCCGCAAGCTGGCGCTGCACAGCCCGGCGTCCTATCGCTTCGAACGGGGCATGGACCCCCTGGGCGTGGACTGGGCCAGCCGCCGGTGCTGCCAGTTGATCGGGGAACTGGCCGGCGGCCAGCTGGCGCCCGGCGTGCTGGACGTGGGCGCTGCGCTGGCGTCGCGGCCGGCGATCACGCTGCGTCTGAGCCAGCTGCCGCGCGTGCTGGGCATCACCGTGCCGGCCGCAGAAGTGGACCGCATCCTCCAGGCGCTCGGCACCACCCGGGTCACCGGCGACCACGCGACGGTCGAAGTCATTCCGCCGTCTTGGCGCCGCGATCTGACCCGGGAGATTGACCTGGTGGAAGAAGTCGCGCGGATCTACGGCTACGACCAGATCCCGGAAGATGTGGGTGTGCCCATGGTGCCCTGCCACCGCACCGACGAAGACCGGGTCCTGGAGAAGGTCCGTCAGGCGTTGACGGCCGCCGGCTTCGACGAAGCGGTGACGACCAGCGTGGTGCCGCGGCCGTGGTGCGACGCCTTCAGCCCCTGGAGCGACGCCGCGCCGCTCGTCGCCAACACCCCCATGCTCAAAGGCGCCGACACCCTGCGCAAGAGCTTGGTCCCCAGTCTGCTCGAAGCACGCCGCGTGAACGAGTCGGTGGCAAATGAGACGATCGAGTTGTTCGAGTCGGCACGGGTGTATTTGCCCCGGCCGAGCGGTCTGCCGCAGGAGCAACGCACGCTGGGCGTCACGAGCGGCGGCGATTTCCGTGTGCTCAAGGGGGTCGTCGAGACGCTGCTCGAGACGCTGCATGTGTCCGTTCCGCTGGCCGTCTCCCCTACGGCCCTCGCGCTGCTGGATCCGAATCGGCAGGGACGGCTGGAACTGGGCGGCCGCCTGCTGGGCTATCTGGGAGAGATCGACGCCGCGGGGCTCAAACAGTTCGGCCTGCGCTGCCCGGCCACGGTGCTGGAACTCGATCTCGAAGTCCTCGAGCAGGCCGCCAACCTGATTCCGCAACAGCAGACGCTGAGCGACTACCCGGCGATCGTCCGCGACCTGAACCTGGTGGTGGACGAATCGGTTCGCTGGGAAGATCTGGCGGCTACCATCCGCACGACCGTCGGCCCGTTGCTGGAATCGCTGCAGTTCCAGGAAGTCTATCGCGACAAGAAGAAGGATGGAGCCGACAAGAAACGACTCCTGTTTTCCATCACCCTGCGGTCGGCCGAACGCACGTTGACCAATGAAGAGGCCGATGCGGCGCGCGACGAAGTCGTGCACGCCTGCGGCCAGACTCATGGCGCCGTGCTGCTGGGTTGAATCGGAGCCCGGCTGGCAGCCGGGCTCGCTCAGTCGGGCTCGCTCAGTCGGCCGCGTGGCGGAACAGATCGTCTGACACGGTCCGTTCCATGATCCGCGGGCACTCGTCCAGGCTGCGCCGCTGACCGTAGTCGTGCCAGGGGCCGACACCCGCCAGTTCGGGCATGATTTCGGTGAGCTGTTCACAGAGCATCTGCGCCATGCGACGGATCCCCACCGACTCTGACCGCTCGCGAATCGCCGTGGCGGTCTTCATCAGACGCACCATCCGCGCTCGATCCGCCACGGGCCGGGACAAGGTCGAATCCGGTTCCACCAGCAGCTCCGCCAGGGGCACGTCCAGTGCCTTCTGCCATCTGCGCAGGTCGCTGACCCGGACGTCGGTCGATTCCTGTTCCTGCAGACGAAGTTGACGGATGTCCACCCCTGAGTTGCGGGCGACACTGCGGAGCGAAGCGCCTTGCTGAAGACGCACGGTGCGGATGCGATGCAGTCTCGGACCCGCCTGGGGAGGATCGTGAGACTTGATGGGCGACGTGGTAATCACGTCGGTCGGCATCGCCGTGTAGTCAACGGTTGCCATGGTCGTGCCTGTTCTCTTTCCGACTCAATGCCTCTACGCGCAGCCACAAACACGCCAGTTAGATGCGCGGACGGAGAGAGAAGTTCCCGGAATCTGCCGATATTTCCGGTTTTGACGGACTGAGTCGGTCCCGCACGCGTGCCGGGCCCGGCACGGCGGCTGCCCGCGTGCCTGCGCCGCAGGGGCTACAGCAGGGCGGGTTGGGGCACGGAGAATGTGCGGTGTCCCGCGTCGGAGCCGACCAGTTCCGTGACGGCCGCCCGCCTGATCATCTGCATCCCGCTGCCCCCGAGTGCGGCCGACGTTTCGGGGATCGGATCGTCCCAGGGCGCCCGGCGCTCCCGCACATGCGGACCGGGGAAGCGGCAGGGCATCTCGGTGCGGGCGACGACCAGCCCGCAGTCGTTACGCATGCTCCATAGGCTGCGCAGTTCTGAAGCGCTGATGGGGGTCGCTTCGTCGTGGACGAACACGATGTCGCCCGTCGTGTGGGCCATCCCCGTCTGAATCGCTGCGTTTGCGCCACGGCGGCGCGCGTGCCGTACGGTGCGCACCTGGGGGTAGCAGCGCGCCAGTTCGTGCGCGATCTCTTCCGTGTGATCCGTTGACCCGTCGTCGACAATCAGGATCTCGAACCGCGTGGCGATTTCGGGCAAGACATCGAGCAGTTCGTAGACGTTGTGCGTCAAGGTCGTCTCAGCATTGTGTACCGGCAACACGACGCTCAAGGAGAGATCCACTGGGGCACCTGCTTGTTGGTTGAGAGGCAATTGACGCGCGTTCCCTGCAGCCGTGGCACACGTCCGTCCTGGGCTGCCACTGGCCTACATCGGCTGACGCTCCCCGGCCACTACAGGATCCTGATGGTCCGACCTGTTGTGCGCAGGGTAACGGGCAGAGCGGATGTGACGCGCAGCGCGGGCCGGGCAGGACCGGGCAGGACCGGGCAGGGCCGGGCAAGGCCAGATAACCCGCACCACCGCGCCGGCCTCACGCCGGCCCGCCACCAACCAGTCTCTACACATCCCACACGGAAAACTGATACCCCCTCCCATAGTCCCCTCCCGCGGCGGCCGGTATCCTGGCGGAACGCGGTGTGGAGCGGCAGACGATCGATGGGCACCCCCCTGGGAGGCAAACGCGATGCGATACGAGGCGAGGCTGGAAGAACTGGGACTGACGTTGCCTCCGGCACCCAAGCCTGTGGGCGTGTATCGGCCGCTGATCGTCGTGGGCCACATGGCCTACCTGTCGGGCCACGGCCCGTTGCTGCCGGACGGTTCGCTGCTGGTCGGATGTGTGGGGCGCGAGGTGGACCAGGCGGCGGGCTACGCGGCTGCCCGCCAGACGGGCCTGGCCATGCTGGCCACGCTGCGCCGCGGCTTGGGGAGCCTGGATCGTGTCCAGCGAGTGGTCAAGGTGTTCGGCATGGTCAACTGTGTGGCGGAGTTCACGCAGCAGCCGGCGGTGATCAACGGCTGCAGCGAGCTGTT
Organism: Pirellulaceae bacterium; assembly: GCA_036821925.1. Taxonomy (GTDB): domain Bacteria; phylum Planctomycetota; class Planctomycetia; order Pirellulales; family Pirellulaceae; genus JAAYDI01. The sequence goes on along the minus strand of DAISIS010000042.1, from coordinate 10,303 downwards.
TGCGGAGGTCTTCGGGCCGGAGGACGGTGTCGGCGCGCGCAGTGCCATTGGCGTGGTGTCCTTGCCGGGCGGCATGACCGTGGAAATTGAAGCGGTCTTTGAGTTGCAGGTTGCGGGCGCCGCGGCAGCCGGCTAGTCGATCGCGCAGTCGATTTCGTCGAGATCGAGCGGCGCAGGCTGCACGAACTCGGGACCGCGTCCGACGTCGACGCAAGTGGCCTCTTCGGCTTTTTCCAGGGCATACTGCCAAGTTGCCTGCATCCGGCGAATCAGTTCGGCCGGGCGATCCGCCACGGAGACTGCCACAACGGCTGCCTGCACGCCGATCGCCACCGCGTGGCCTTCGTGCAGGAACCGGGTTTTGCCCAGCAGCTGGCGGATGCGTTCGACCGGCATGATCCCTTCGTCTGGACTCACGTCGCCCGAGAACCACACGAGCTGATGGTCGGCGATGCGCAGCACGCGCCGGTCTTTGCGCAGTTGACCGCTGATGCGCGCCTGCACGGCCTTCAAGAGCGACTCCCGCATGTGTTGATGGGCGTCCGGATCCCGGATGGTCACCATGAACCCGGAGAGGCAGACAATCTCCTCCTCCCGGTCGCTGCTCCCACGCCACATCTCCAGTTGCTGGGAAAATACGGTTTCGGGAGGTTCCTCTTCCGCTGGTGCAGGAGGATCGAGCGGCGTAAGAACGAGCTTCTGGGTGGCCGGGTCCCAGGCGGCCGGATGTGCGGGCGGTGGTGGCGGTGCTGGCGGCAGCTGCCGGACCGCCTCGTGCTCGACCTCTTCGGACAAGTCGGACTGCGCGGCTGCCGGGTCGGGCGGTTCCGGAGCAGGCGCCGCCGGGGCTGGCGGGGAGGGCGGGTCCAGCATGTCCGGGTGGGCGACGTGCTGTGCGCGCGCAAACACGAGGCTGGGTGAGAAGTACCGCACGGTCACGGCCGCGTCCAGGTCAGACCAGCGTTTGGGTCCGCGGCCGATCAGCAGTGCGGAGGCGAAACCCAGAAGCAGGTTGGTGAGGGCAATGCCGGAAATAACGGTCAACGTGAGTATGACGCTGAACATGGAGAGCCCTTTATCAGGCACAGCTGCCGGCCAGCCATCCGCTTCCGCAACTCTACGTCACGCAGCGCTGCGAGATGCGGCTGTATCGGCGCGGCGGCCCCATGTCTGCCGCGGCGTCAGTAGTTCTGAGCGCGGACCACCGGTGGTGTGGCGGGCGAGGGCTGATGCCGTGCGGCACTCGCCACGGGAGAGGGAGGGGTGGCGGGGCCCTGCGGTGCGTTGTGCGCTTCGTGTTCGAGCAGCTGCAGGAGTGCGGGGGACGGCTGGCTGATGACCACGACGCGATCGGCCTGCGGCGACTGGTTGCGCGAACGCACGACGCAGATGACTTCCGTATCGCTCGGCGCAGCGAGCGGCGGCAAGGGCGTCGCGGCATTGTGCAGGGGCGTTCTCGGCGCGGCAGGCGCGCCGCCGCCTGGCTGGGGCTGGCCTGTGGCCGCGTCCGCCAGGGCGGGATCGGCTGCGTAGATGCGTTCCTGATTGATGGCCTTCAGTTCCTGGTGGATGGTTGGCAGGCCCGCGTAGATGCCGCGGTCCTCCTGCAGATCGGCGGCGTTGCAGACGCCGATGAGTCGGCCGTCGGCGGTGAACAGGCCCCCGCCACTGCGGCCTTCGACAGGGTGTCCCAGCACTTCCAGGTGGGGCGCCTTGTCGACGTAGCGGTTGACGGCCGAGATCGTGCTGGGCTGCACCGACGGACTGCTGCCGTGATCGCAGCCGACGCTGAATACCGGGTCGCCCATCTGCGGCTGGCAGTCAGTCGAGGCCACACGCACGGGCCGCACCGGCACATGCGGGCGGATACTCACCAGTCCGATATCGCGCCGGTCGGCATCGTACGCCACCAGCTGGCCACGCACCGGTCCCGTGGCGCCGGGCGCGCACAGTTCTACGAGGATTTCTCCCTGACCGCGCGAATCCCGAAAAATGTGTCCGCATGTGAGCACGAGCGCTTCCTCGCCGTGCACGTCGATAATGGTGCCCGTGCCATGCGATTGACCGCTGGCATCCTGCACGCAGAGGCGGACCGTCGCATGCACGGCCTGTTGTTGCGCCGAATCGGGCTCCTGGGGGGCTTGCATGTGGGGGGCGCCGCTGGCCGCCGGCCGCACGGGCGGGAACGCATCGCGCGGCGGGGATGGCGACTGTGGGAGACGGGTCAGAGGCAGGGGCTGATCGTCGGGGGACTGGGCGCGCACGTTCGGCGTGGCGATGCCTGGGAGCGGATTGGGCGCCGCACCGGCCTGGCCGGGTGGCTCGAACATGCGTGCCAGGCGGTCGAAACTGGCCGGGCCCACGACTTTGTCGATCACTTGACCGTTTCGCACGAGGATGCAGCACGGGATGGGGCCCACGCCAAACTGGCGTGTCAGATCCGGCTCGCGGTCCACGTTCACCTCGCGCAGCGGATAGCCGGCTTCGTGCAGACGCTGGATCGTGGGCTGCATGAGACGGCAGGGGCCGCACCAGTCTGCCGTGAAGTGGAGCAACACCGTGTCGTCGCTCCCGGCGAGGGCAGCGGCGGCGAGCAGGAACGCGTGCAGAGACACCATCGTGATCCCTCCCTGGATGCGATGCGTGACCATCCCCGCAGTGTCACACTCGGCGTCCTGCCGAATACGAGTCCGATGTCGGCCACTCCATGCCGATTTCGGCTCGGCGGGAACGTAGAGCCTGGGTCTAAGGCTGCCACACTCTGACGCGGATTGGAAAAACTTACAAGGCCAGTTTCTGGCATTCTTGCACGTCGGCGGCGTGGGGCACCGGCGGCCGCCGGGCCCGGTCATCACCTGCCGCTGCAACGTGCTGGGAAGCAACGGCTTGGGGCTAGTTTGGCAGCAATTTAAGGATGCTGGCGCTCGGGCGGGCGATGACGTGGGCCGAGATCAGTTTGCCCAGTCCGTCGACCCGGGCCTTGCCGGCCTCGACCGCAGCGCCGACGGCCGCCACGTCGCCTTTGATGAGCACCGTGACGTAACCGCCGCCCAGCTTTTCTTTGCCAATGACTTCCACGTTGGCCGCCTTGCACGCTGTGTCGATCGCTTCGATCACAGCAGTGAAGCCCTGTGTTTCGATGAGTCCTATGGCGTAATTCAGATCGGTTGCCATCGATGCGGCTCCTGCGTTTGCCTGCGTTGCCACCGCCTCGTCCCGGCGCGGGAAGAAGACTGCCTCCTGCTCCAGCAGTGGTTGGTATTCCGGCGGGGCGTGGAGGATCTTCGCCGACTCGGCGGCGGGCGCGTAGAGGATCGTGCTGACACAACTGCCGCCCATGTGGTGGATCTGCGCCTGGGCAGCCTGGAGGGCGGCGTCCAGATCCGCAGCCCGTCCGGCAACCCGCACGCAGACGCCGTAGAAATCGTTCAGTTCATACTGGAGGATCTCGACCGGGGCGGCCTTCTCGATCGTATCGATCGTGACCAGGGCCGGCCCCAGTCCGGTGATTTCCAGGATGGCCACACCGCGCTGCACGAATTACCTCCTCGCTCTGGTCTTCACGCACCGCTGATGAGTATGACGCAGAGGTCCGGTGCAGTTCAACCCGGCCTGGTGGGAGGACGCGGTGCGCAGGCCCGGGACGAGCGGGACCGCCCGGCCGGCCGTGACGGCGGTGCGGGGCGGGGCTCCGCCCCCCGGCTGCCGCGTTACCTTGCGCCAGCTGCAGGACTGTACTACACTACAATGTCGCGGTTCAGCGCGTGGCGGCCGGCGCGTCGTCGTCGCACCGATCGAGGCCCGATCGAGACAGTGGAGTGAGTATGGCTCAGCGCAGGATTCTGGTGACGGCGGCCCTCCCGTATGCCAACGGCCCGATCCACATCGGGCATCTGGTGGAGTACATTCAGACCGACATCTGGGTCCGCTTCCAGAAGTTGCGCGGGCACCAGTGCATCTATATCTGCGCCGACGACACGCACGGCACTGCGATCATGATTCGGGCGCGGCAGGAGGGCCGCAGCGAGATCGACTTGATTGCCGAGATGCAGCAGGCTCACCTGCGGGATTTCGAGGCTTTCGACATCGCGTTCGATAATTACGGGAGCACCAACAGCGACGAGAACCGCCAGCTGTGCGGCGAGATCTGGCGGGCGCTGCGCAGCCGCGGTCTGATTGTCGAGCGGGACGTCGAGCAGCTGTACGACCCGGAGGCCGGGACGTTTCTGGCCGACCGGTTCGTAAAAGGGACGTGCCCCAAGTGCAAGGCGCCCGGCCAGTACGGCGACAACTGTGACAAATGCGGCAGCACGTATCGGGCCACCGACTTGATTGACCCGGTCAGCACGCACTCGGGCGCCCGGCCCGAACTGCGGAGCCAGCGGCACCTGTTCGTCCAGCTGCATCAGCTCCACGACTTCTTGACCGAGTGGACGCAGTGCGGAGCGCACCTGCAGGAAGAGGTGGCCAATTACCTCCAGGGGCACTTCCTCAGCGAACCGCTGCGCGACTGGGACATCTCGCGTCCGGCCCCCTACTTTGGCTTCGAGATCCCCGATAGTCCGGGCAACTACTGGTACGTCTGGTTCGACGCCCCGATCGGCTACATGGCGTCGACCCGCCAGTGGTGCGATCGGCACGGCGAGGACTTCGACGACTGGTGGCGCAGCCCCGACGTGGAGATCCACCATTTTATTGGCAAAGACATCACCTACTTCCACACGCTGTTCTGGCCCGGCATGCTCAAGTCGGCCGGGTTCACGCTGCCCGCCAAGGTCCGGATCCACGGATTCCTGACTGTGGGTGGCGAGAAGATGTCGAAGTCCAAGGGTACGTTCGTCATGGCCCAGACGTACCTGAAGCACCTGGATCCCTCCTATCTGCGGTACTACTACGCTGCGAAGCTGGGCCCGCGTCTGGATGACATCGACTTGAACCTGGACGAATTCGCGGCCAAGGCCAATGCGGATCTGGTGGGCAAGGTGGTGAACCTGGCCAGCCGCAGCGCGAAGTTCGTGCGCGCGACCGGTCTGGCGGCCCGCTATCCGGACGACGGCGGATTGTTCCAGCGGGCGGCGGCGGCCGGTGACGAGATTGCTGCGGCGTACGAAGAAGGGGACTACGGCCGCGCCATGCGGCTGATCATGGAACTGGCGGATCGCGCCAATCCGTATGTCGAGGCGGCCGCGCCCTGGAATCTGGCCAAGGACCCGCGCCACGCGCAGGAGCTCCAGGACGTGTGCACCGTGGCCCTGAACCTGTTCCGGCAGCTGGCCATCTACCTGGCACCGGTCCTGCCCCGCCTGGCCAGACAGACTGGCCTGCTGCTCAACAAACCAATTGAACACTGGGCCGATTCCCAGACGCCGCTGGTCGGAACGCCCGTCGCCCAATTTCATCACATGCTCAAACGTGTCGACAGGAAGGACGTAGATGCCATGATCGAAGACAGCCGCACGCCGTCCGCCGAGGAACCCGCTGGGGAACCCGCCGCCGAACCCGCTCCGGCGATCAGCCAGCCGCTGCGCGATGAACCCCTGGCTGCGCCGTGCACGATTGACGATTTTGCGAAAGTCGATCTGCGTATCGCGCGCATCATCGCGGCCGCAGACGTGCCGGAGGCGAACAAGCTGGTGAAGCTGACGGTGAGCCTGGGGGGGGACGAACAGCGCACGGTGTTCGCCGGGATCAAGCAGGCGTACACGCCGGAGCAGCTGGTCGGCCGGCAGGTCGTGCTGGCCGCCAACCTGGCGCCCCGGAAGATGAAGTTCGGCACCAGCGAGGGAATGATCCTGGCGTCCGGCTCGGGCGGCCAGCATGTGTTCCTGCTGACGGTCGATGACGGCGCCGAACCGGGACAACGCGTACATTGAGCGGCGACGACCTTGCGGTGCTCGACGCGCTCGATGCACGGGGAGTGGGATTGCGAGTGGCCTTCTGCCGCCGCGGGCAGCGTGTGGCGCATCGCATCGCGCTCGTGGCAGGCGCAGCCGTGCAATGGCTGCTGGCCTCTGTCGAAGGCGACAGCCACGAGGCGTTCCCTCCCAGCCCGCCGCTGCAGCAGCTGGCGGTCGAGCCGCTGGGTAACGGCCGCACGGCCGCGCTGCTGATCGGTATGGCGGGCCGCAGTCACTGGTCGGTCAGCGCCGAATCGGCCCGCTCGGAGCCGGTCGTTCGCTTCGATGTCGCCTGCCGCGCCCGAGTGGTGGATCCGGCGTGCCTGCACAGCACCTACCAGGTGCTGTGCCCGTGGCAACTGGCGCCCGGCGGGAAGGCCGTCGATTTGCGCGGACAGACGGGATCGGTGCAGCTGACCGCCAGCGCTGACGCGGACTGCCCCACGACACTCGCGGTGCACGCCCAACGTCTCGTGGTCGGCCTGGACCAGCTGGGTGATCGGCCGACACATCGCTGGCGCTACACGCTGATGCTGGACCCGCATCCGGACGCGCCCATCGCGCGGCCTTGAATCCATGACGCGGCAGGGACAGAATGACGTACGTTCAGCTCCGGACAGTCCAGGCCGACGCGCCGGGGACCGATGGAGCTGAACCGGTGATCCGGGACCCGCTGGCAGCCGGCATGCACCTTGCGAACGAGTCGACATAATGGTCTTTGAACATATTGAACAGCTGCAGGCAGAGTACACAGACAAGTATGTTGTGGTGGACGGCGACCGTCCGGAACTGCGTCGCTTCCAAGGCCTGACTGGCCTGGTGAAGACCGTCAACATGAGCGGGCGGGCGCTGGTGCAGTTCGACGGCCTCAACAACATCGGATGGTACGATATCGACATCGACTACCTGAAGGTGGTCGACAAGCCGCTGCCCCAGGAAGAGCCCCCGAAGCCGCCGCGCCGCGCCGCTGCGCCCCCAGCGGCCGAGAAACC
>DAISIS010000042.1:0-3314 GCA_036821925.1 Pirellulaceae bacterium | reverse complement strand
GCCGATTCGTAACGCCCGGCGTCGGGACGGCCAGGTGGGCCTGTCCTGCACGCCACCGCACCGAGTCACGAGACGGCGAGCATTCGTTCGAGGGCGACCAGCGCCCAGTGCGCCGTTTCCTCGTCCACATGAATGATGTTCACCGGGTGGCCGGCCTGGAGGTTTTCGAGACTCCAGCACAGGTGTGCCAGGTCAATCCGGTACATCGTGGCGCACATGCACACCATGGGCGACAGGAAATGGATGTCCAGCTGCGGGAACTCGTTCTTCAGACGCTGCACCAGATGCAGTTCCGTGCCGATCGCCCAGCGGCTGCCGGGCGGGGCCTGCTGGATCGTCTTGATGATCTTGCCGGTCGAACCGGAGATGTCCGCCAAGTCGTTCACTTCCTGCGGACACTCGGGATGCACCAGGATGCGGATGTCGGGAATGCGCTGGCGAAACTGGTGGACGTGTTCCGGGCGAAATACCTGGTGCACACTGCAGTGGCCTTGCCAGAGGATCACTCGGCTTCGCCGGTAGGTGGCCTCGTCGTGCCCCCCCAACTCCTCCGCGAACGGATCCCAGACCGGCATCTGGTCGTTGGTGATGCCCATGCGCAGCGCCGTGTTGCGCCCCAGGTGCTGATCGGGAAAGAACAGCACGCGGCGCGTGCGCTCAAACGCCCAGCGCAGCACCGCTTCCGCGTTGCTCGATGTGCAGATGATGCCGCCATGCCGGCCGCAGAACGCCTTGAGGCTGGCGGCTGAGTTGATGTACGTCACGGGAGTGACATCCTGCATGTCCAACAGGGCGCTCAGTTCGTCCCAGGCTGATGCGACTTGCTCAATGGCCGCCATGTCCGCCATCGAGCAGCCGGCCGTCAGGTCGGGCAGCACGACCCGCACCCGCTCGCCCCCCCGCTCGGCCAGTCGCTCCGGCCGGTTGGCCAGGATATCGGCCGTCTCCGCCATGAAATGGACGCCGCAGAACACAATCCACCGGCACTGGGTGTTGGAGGCAGCCATCTTGCTCAGCTCATAGCTGTCCCCCCGCAGGTCGCTCAACGCGATCACCTCGTCCTGCTGGTAGTGGTGGCCGAGGATCAGCAGCTCGGGACCCAGCTGGTGCCGCACCGCATTGATGCGCTGCGTCAGAAGGTCGTTGCCGAGCGATTTGTAATCGGCCAGTTCGTAAGTGGGAGTTGGTTGGGCGGCAGTGCTCATCGATTGGTTGTCTCCGGTCGGAATCTCCCCAGGCCGTGTGGAGCCCGGGGCGTTGCCGAAGCAGGTGCAAGACAGGGGGCGCCGGAGGCCTGGCAGCCTCTTCTTGTTCTTTTCTCGTTCTTGTTCTTGTTGGGGTGCCGAGCCGTTGGGATTGTTGGGATTATAGGCAGGTGGGGACTGGCTCGGAAGCGTTGCCCGGCGGCTCTCCGGTGCCGTTCGGGCCTGTGGGGCCGGTAGGTTGGCTAAAGTTTTCGGGCTGGGGGGCCGACATTACTGTCGTGTGTATTTCGGCCATCTGTTCCGACCCGCCGCGGCGGGCTTCAGGCAGCCATGTCTTCACCAGAGGCGACCAGACCGGTATCAGGCGGACAGAGCGCTGCAGAGTCGGCATCCTGGCTGCAGCGGCTGCCTGCCTATTCGCGCAGTCTGCTCAAGATCCGGGTGCCGGTGACCGTCACGCTGGCCACCAGCAAGCAGTCGGTGCGCAGCATTCTCGGGCTAGTGCCGGGCGCAATCATCCAGTTTGAGAAGCTGTGCGACGAGATGCTCACCTTGGAAGTGGGGAACCACCGCGTGGCGGAGGGCGAGACGGTGAAGGTGGGGGACAAGTTCGGCCTGCGGCTCACGTCGATGGTGCTGCCCGAAGAGCGGTTTCATGCCGTGCGCGGCGCACTCGCCCAGGACGCCCGGTCCGGCTCACCGCCCGGAGCGCCGTCCAAGTCCCCGTCCGGGTCACCGGTGGACGGGAAGTAGCACCCGGCCGGTGCTGGCGTGGGCGCTTCGATCCCCGGGGAGGCCGCCGTCGGTCCGCCGCTCGACGGATTGAGCTGAGGGCAACGGGGCAGCTAAGATGGACACGACCATCGTCTGGCTTTGCGCGGCGCTCGCTCCATTCGGGAACAGGCATCAGATGATCCTGATCATCGACAACTACGATTCTTTCACCTACAACCTGGTGCAGCGTCTGGGTGAGATTGACGCCGGGCTGGAGATCGAGGTCCACCGCAACGACTGTATCACGCTGGACGAAATCGCATCTCGCCGGCCGAGCCACCTGATCATCTCGCCGGGGCCGTGTACGCCGACCGAAGCGGGCATCTCGGTGGCATGCGTCGACCGGTTCATGGGCCGGCTGCCGATTCTGGGTGTCTGCCTGGGGCATCAGTCGATTGGGCAGGCGACCGGGGGGGAGATTGTGCGGGCGCGTGAGCTGATGCATGGCAAGACGGATGCCATTCACCACGACGACCGGGGGCTGTTTGCCGGGCTGCCCAATCCGTTCATCGCCACGCGGTACCACAGTCTGGTGATCCGGCCGGGGACGGTGCGGGACGATTTCGAGATTGGGGCGTGGGCCTTCACGCGGGACGGAGACCGCGAGATCATGGCGATCCGGCATCGGAGCCATCCGGTCGAGGGCTGGCAGTTTCATCCGGAGAGTTTCTTGACAGAATGTGGGCACGAGCTGTTGCGGCGCTTCGTGTACCAGGCTCGGACGTCATGATCAGTATCGACGAGGCTCGTTCCTGCATCCTGGCTCGGACGTGGGTCAGCGCGCCGGTGTCGCTGTCTGCGGTGGATGCTGTGGGGCTCGTGCTGGCCGAGCCGGCGGTGAGCGACGTCGATTCTCCTCCGCACGATAAGGCGCTCATGGACGGTTACGCCGTGCGGGCGGGCGAGGCCCCGGGTCGCGGCGTGGAGTGGGAGGTGGTGGAGCGGATTGTGGCGGGGCAGGTTCCCACCCAGCCGCTGCGGCCGGGCACTGCCGCGCAGATCATGACCGGCGCACCGCTGCCCGCCGGCGCCGATGCGGTGGTCCCTGTCGAGCACGTGGAGGTGGTGGCCGGCGCGGCGCCGCCGCGGATCCGCCTCGCCACCGATTCGATCCGGTCTGGGCAGCACATCATGCGGCGCGGCACGTGCGTGCAGTCGGGGGCCACCGTGCTCGAACCGGGCCGGGTGCTGCGGGCCGTGGATGTCGGGCTGTTGTCCGAAGTCGGGTGTGCCTGCGTGACGGTCCGGTCGCGGCCACGCGTCGCGGTACTCGCCACCGGCACTGAACTGGTGCCAGCCCACACGCGCCCGGGGGCGGGCCAGATCCGCAACAGC
>DAISIS010000041.1:0-18513 GCA_036821925.1 Pirellulaceae bacterium | reverse complement strand
CTCGCCACCTGCTCCGCGCCACCGGACAGGGCCACGATTTCTTCCGGCGTCAGCGCGCGATCCCAGAATGCCAAGTGGTCGATTTCGCCGGCAAAGCCGGACTCCAGCTGCCCCTGGGCAGAGAAGCCGGCCCCCAGCAGGTACGGGCTGCAGAACCGGTACAACGCCCCATGCGGCCATTCCTCGTCGATCAGCACCCCATCGACGTAGAGCTCCACAATCGTCTCAGCGAACCGGATCACCACGTCGTGCCAGCCGTCTCGCCCGAACCACTCGACTGGTGCGCTGACAGGCAGCACGCCGTCGGCAAAGTTGCGGTTGCGCATCCAGTGACTGTCAGCCCCTGTCGCCGCACCCTGGGCCAGCAGCGCCGCACGCCCCCCTGACCGCATCTGTGAGCAATTCTGCTCGCAGATCACCTGTGAGCCACCCAGGTGCTCGCGACGCCACAGAGCGACGATCGGGAAACTGTCGTCCCCCTCCGCCAGTATCGCCGGACCTCGCAGGAACTGACCGCTCCGGAAGTGGATCGCGGGGAGCGGTCCGAGCGTTTTGTCGACTCGTGTCGGCATACTGGCTGCAAGAGCCTGCTGCAACGCATGGCCGCGCCCGGAACGGTCCGGCCAGACTGCCACCCGCCCCTGATCGTCACACTGGGCATCCGCGGCATCCAGCCGCAGAATCAGTCCACCGCGCGGAATCGTATCCGCAGCCGAACTGTGTGCACCGCCCACACCCCACTTTGCCAGCAGCCTGGCCAGGACAGCCTGTGACTCGTCGTCAGACAGCGGCCGGTCGTAAACCAGTATCTCGGCGATGTCTCCGTCAAGAAACTCCGCCGTCCCCCTTTTGCAGCCCACATAGAACGCGTCGGCGCCGATCGCCTGGCGACCGATATCGATCGTGCGTTCCGCCTGGCGATGCTGATCCGCAATGGCCACTCGACCATCGTCATGCACACGCACGACGGAACAGACCCAATTGCCGGCCTCGTAGTCGAGCAGATCGTGGGCGTCGTTGGACTCGCCGTTGAACCCGTAGGTTCCCTGCTCGTGCTGCGCGTCTGTCCCCGCGTGTGGCCGGGGTATTCCCTCGACGCGTTCCCAAGGCGGGGTGGTGCGCCAGCGATAGAACAATTCGGTTCCGTTCGCATAGATCAGGTTCGCCAGAGTGTCACTCGGATCGGCCGTTGCCAGCACAGGCGATTTCCACGCGCGGGACGTGTCGCGCAGTCGCAGGCAGATCGAGGCGTGTTTCTTGCCGTCGAGCTGGATCGGCGCCGGCGCGACAGCCGTCAGGTATCCGCCGCGGAACCGGGCCACCAGGCCATCGCCGCCCCGCGTCAACGAGGCCTGCAGGTCGGCACCGTCGAGCTGCACGCCCACTTCCACGTCACCGGTGATCGACAAGTGACTTGCGGCCGCGTCAGCACCGTTCAGATCCTGCATCTGCCAGAGCGCAACCGCGTCACGAAACGCAGATGGGGGCTCGGCAGCTCGCACAGCGTCCGTGAAAGCCACAATCAACACAGCCGACAACACGACCTCGCCAATCACCCGCCTGCAGTTCATCTCGAGTTGTCTCCAGCGGAAAAGAAAACACCTTTGCCATACCCAGAGAAACCCAACGCCCCGCCCATGCCCAACATGTACCACACCGTCAGGCAGGTGCGCATCACGGCCTGCACAGCGAGAACTTCTGTGCTCGCCGGCCCTGAATATCCCCCAGGTAGATGTTGCCCTGCGAGTCAACGGCGACCGCGTGGACCCAATCCACCGCCCCCGGTTGACCGGGGGCAGCGACCGGTGTGTCGAGCGGCACGCGGAGGAGGACATCGCCGGCAGCGCTGAGCTTCATCAGCACCTGATCTGGCGGTGGCGTGATCACCCAGCCGTCGCCACCAGACTGCTTCACAGCCGACGAGCCGCACACCCAGAGTTCGTCGTTGTCGGTCACCACGCACCCCCACGGCATGATCAAGTCGTCCCACACGGCCAGCAGTTGGCCCTCCGTGTCGAAGACCTGGATGCGTGCGTTATTGCGATCGGCCACGTAGAGCCGCTGTTGGGAATCGAACGCAACTGCATGGGGCAGGGCGAATTGCCCGGGGCCCGTGCCGTCTTCGCCCCACGCTTTGATGAAACGCCCCTGCTTGTCAAAGTGCACGATGCGCCGGTTTCCATAGCCGTCGGAAACGAAGATGTCGCCATTGGGGAGGAAGGCCATATCGGTCGGGCCATCGAAGTGCCGCTCGTCACAGCCCGGCTGGCCCGCTTCGCCAAGTGTCAGGATCACGGCCCCCAGCGGACTGTACTTCTGCACGATATGCGCACGGAAGTCCGCCACCCAGACATTTCCCTCCGGGTCCAACCTGATGTGATGCGTGCCCTCTGGATTACCCGTCGACCACGTGCGGACCAGGGTTCCATCCTGCTCGTAAATCTGCACGGTCGGTTCGCCGCGGTGGAAGACGTAGACCCGATCGTTCGCGTCCACTGCGATGCCGGACACCGCCCCCCAGGCACACGAAGCTGGTTTCTGAGGCCAGGCCGAATCGACCGCGCAGCGCACCGGCTTCGGCGGCGCAGCGTCGCGTTCCTGTGCAGGTGCACGATCCGGCGCGAAAGCGACGAGGCAGGTGACAAGACACAGGCCACGGTATATCTGCATGAATTCAACTCCTGGCGAAGACCGTGCCTCACGTGGCGTGCCACCGTGACAAGGCGTCAGACCTCCAGACCTTCCGCCCCCCAGGGGTCGCGCATGGGGCGTGAGAGCATCGCGTTGACATCCGCATCGTCTGGACTCCGCTCCGCCGCCGAGTCCCAGGTGAACTTCCGCTTCAGAACCTGAGCGATGTTGCCCAGGATGCACAGCGACGCTGTGCTGTGCCCGACTTCTACCGGCTCGATCGGGTCCTGCCGGCTCTTGACCGCGTCGAGGAAATTGCGGACGTGGTCGGCATCGATCAGTTTCCGGACGTTCTCCTCGCGCGTTGGATTGCTGCGTGGCAAACGGACCTCCTGCGGCCCGAGCACCGTGTCTGCCAGGTTCTCCGGGTACGTCGTAAGGCCACCGCCCAGGTCGATCTCCAGCCAACCGGCGGTGCCTTCGAACCTGGTCGCGGACGAACTGCGGGTCTCGCAGAACAGTTCAATGCCGTTAGCATATCGGGCGCGGAATGCCGTCCGGGTGGCAGCCGTGAACAGGCTTCCAGCCGGCGGGAACTCGGCGCCGTTATCCTCAAATTCAACCGGCGTGGTGCCATCCATCCCCAACGCCCACTGGGCGATGTCGTTGGTGTGCGCGCCGAAGTTGCACGTCTGCCCATTGGAATAATCGAGAATGTACCGCCAGCGGTGGAAACAGCGTTCCACGTGATACGGAGCGTCAGGCGCCGGGCCCAGCCAGAAATCGTAGTCAAACCCGTCGGGCACGGGCATGGGCTGCCAGCCGGGCCCGGGGCCTTCGAAGCTGTTGGGGTCGACCCAGGTGCGAACCGTGCGAATCTGGCCCAAACGTCCGTTCCGCACCAGTTCGCAGGCCCGCCGCACACTGGGGCTCGATCGAAACTGGGCGCCGGCCTGAAACACCCGCTGGTACCTGCGCACCGCCTTGACCATTTGCCGGCCTTGGTTGATGGTCAGTGCCAACGGCTTCTCGCAGTACACATCCTTGCCCGCGCGCAGGGCTGCGATCGCGATCAGCGCATGCCAGTGGTCCGGCACGACGATCGCCACGGCATCGATGTCCGGCCGCGCCAGCAGCTCCCGGAAATCGGCATAGGCAGCGCAGCCCTGGTAGCGCCCGCTGGCGGTCTGCTCCGCGTAGTGGTCGTGGACCCAGCGCTGGGCGGTCTCCCGGCCCAGCACCTGGTCCGGATAGTAGTAGCCCACGCCGCACCGACGCACGTCGCACACGGCGACCATCTGCATGTCCGTGTGCACCAGGAACGACGGCACGATGCGCTGGCTCTGATGCCCGCACCCGATCAAGCCCACGTTGATCCGGTTGCTCGGGGCCATCGCCCCGCGCACACGCGCCGGGACCACGGTCGCCGCGCACCAGGCACCGGCGGCCGCGGCTGCGGTCTTCAGGAATCGGCGGCGCGTGCTACTGCGCCCTGTGCGGGTGTGGCTGAAGGTTGCCATGACTAACAGTACGGCTGGGTCCACGCCGCGGGGCGCGATTGCCAGTCGGGCTTGAGATCCTCTGTGACCTTGACGATCTTGGCGCGCACGTACAGATCATCAGGCTTGAGGGTATACGCCCCCTCGGTCCCTTCGACGGTATCCAGCACGACCCCGATGCTGTCCGAATAGAGATCGATCTTGCGGGCCGGGCAGCGGGCCCCTTTCTCCACTTCGATTGCGCGGCTGGCTGGATCGTAGTCCTTCTTCGTGCCAATGAACTCGATGCGATACTGGCCTTCCTGGCGGACGTCCATCTTGACCGCCAGGCACCGGCCGTCGAACTGGATGTCCTGGAAGTCGAGACCGTTGGAGGCGTAGAAGTCCCCCACGCGAATCGCCTCCAGCAGATCCTTCACGGACAAGCTGGCAGCCCGCACGACGCTCCAGGCCTTGGCGTCGCCCTCGTAGCCGTGACGATCGTCAGATCCCATGCCCAGCAGCAGCGGCTGCCCGTGCGCCGCACGATACGCATTGACGACATCCCAGACCTTCTCAGGTTTCCAGCCTTGAGGATGTGCATCGTACGCGCCGTCGATGTCGTTGTTGTTCAATTCGAACAGGCGGATCTGCGGCAGCGCGATGAGGTCGGCGGCAGCAAAGTCGTAGTACCGCCACAGCGGATGGTTCGCCGTGTACAGATAGTCCTGCCCGTCGTAGCACTCCTGTCCCTTGGCCCAGGTCTTCTCCAGGATATCGCGCGGCTGTTCGCCGGAGATGTACGGAAACACCTCCCGCACGTTGATGAAATTCATGTGGACCTGCCGCTCGTCGGCACACCCGCCCGTCTGCTCGTATCCGGGGATCATGAGGAACTTGCCGGGCTCGACGAACCTCCGCTCCAACTCCCCAAACGGGGTCATCCGCACATACGTCTGCCCGCCGACGGTGATCGTGCGGACCGCATCGGCACCGAACTTCTCCACCGTCTCGTCCACCTGCCGCTGCGTCAACTTCGGCCAGCCGGCCTCTGGGGAGATGACTTTCCACAGCGACGTCTCGCCCTGGAACGGGGCCAGATCGGCCGGCGGGTTCTTGAAGCCGAACCCGTCGAAGCGGAGCTCCTCCGCCTGGAAAATATTGTGATCGGACGGACAGACGAAGTGATATCCGTGCGTCTTGTACCAGTCGATCGCCCAGTCGGCGAGCGGCGTGCCGTCCGACCACTGATTGTGCATGTGCAGATTGCCCTTGAACCATTGCTTGACAGGCTCGGAGGCACCGTCGAGGGCCGCAAGAACCGGGGCTGTGTCCACCAATGCTGAGGCCGCAAGGACTCCGCACGCCTGGAGGAAGGTACGTCGAGATGTTGTCTTAACCATGCGGTCACACTCCTGTCTGGGTTCCTGGCGGAGCTCATCCGCCCCGCAATCTGACCTGGCATTTCAACCAGTGTACGACAGCCAGCACGCCACATCAACTCAGCAGACGCGCGCCAGCCGCATCGAGCCCTGCTGGCAGCCGCGCCGTTGTAGCAGGCTCACCGTGTACGCGATACACTGGTGTGGGGCGTGCCTTGCGATGCCCGCGTCTACGTTTCGGTATTTCGGTATTTAGGTATTTCGTCATTTCGTCATTTCGGCATCTGGGTGTTTGGGGTTTTGAATGCTGCGGTCTCTCCGTGTGGGACCCACGACATCTTCGGCGTTCTGCCAGGCACGTTTCGCCCGTGAAACGACGCTGGCAGGGGAGGTTGAGCTAATGAATCGAGGGGCCTGGATCGCAGTGATGATCGCTGTGTGCAACGCGTACGGTCAGGCGGCGGATCAGTCCGACACGGTGCTGCCTCCCTTGCCGACCGAAGATCGGCCGTTGACCGAACGCTTCGCCGTGCCACCACCTTCGACCCGCATCCTGCCGATCATCCATGCGCAGCACGACGATCCGGCGGACCAGGACCGGCATTTGCAGCAGCTGGCCGCGCAGGGCTTTGGCGGCTTCGCCGGCAACGTGGCCTTCGACGGGTATGTGGACGACGAGACGAAGTGGCCCGCGTT
The DNA here is from genome assembly GCA_036821925.1 of Pirellulaceae bacterium. Taxonomy (GTDB): domain Bacteria; phylum Planctomycetota; class Planctomycetia; order Pirellulales; family Pirellulaceae; genus JAAYDI01. The sequence goes on along the minus strand of DAISIS010000041.1, from coordinate 12,326 downwards.
CCTGCGCGGCGTCCGCATGGCGAAGGCGGCCGGCATGTCGCTGTGGCTCTATGACGAGTGCGGCTATCCGTCGGGCAGCGCCCGCGACCTGACGCTCCGCGACCATCCCGAGTGGGCGGCGCGCGGCCTGCTGGTCGCGCAAACTCACACGCGGGGCGGCGACGTTTCGCTGCCGCTGCCTCCCGGCCAGCTGGTGTTGGCCGCAGCCTTGCCGCGTCGCGCCGGCCTGCTGGAACTGGATGCGGCGCAGGACCTCGCCGCCGCGATCCGCGATGGCCAGCTCTCCTGGCACGCTCCCGAGGGGGACTGGCTTGTCGTCGCGATGACTGACGACCTGATCTACGAAGGGACCCATGCAGCGCTCAGTCTGGCCTTCAAGAAACCGTGCATCGACCTGCTAACGCCGGAACCCACGGCGCGTTTCCTGGAGGTCACGCATGCCCGTTACGCTGAGAAGCTCGGCCCGGATCTCGGTCAGTACTTCGTCTCGACCTTCACTGACGAGCCCTCGCTGCAGAACCTCTGGTTCCGCCCCATGCCATATCTTGTCCTGCCCTGGTCGTTGACGATCGAGCGCGAGTTCCGCCAGCGGCGTGGCCGGGATCTACGTCCCCTGCTGCCGGCGCTGGTCGCCGACGCCGGGCCGGCTGGCGCCCGAGCGCGCTACGATTTCTGGAACACGGTGGGCGAGCTGGTGGCGGAGAATTATTTCGGCCAGATCCAGACCTGGTGTCAGGCGCACAATCTGCGTTCCGGCGGGCACCTGTTGATCGAGGAATCGCTCATCAGCCACGTACCGCTCTATGGACATTTCTTCCGCTGCGTGCGGCGTCTGGACGCGCCCAGCATCGACTGCCTGACAAGCCTCCCGCCGCAGGTGCCGTGGTACATCGCCCGCATGATCGGCAGCGCCGCCGACCTGGAAGGGCACACCGTCACGATGTGCGAGGTGTCGGACCACGTCCAGCGTTATCGGCCCGCGGGAGACACGCGTCCGGTGCGCGTCGTGACGGAAGACGAGATCCGCGGCACCTGCAACCGGCTGGTGTGGGGCGGCATCAACACGCTGACCAGCTACTACGCCTTCCAGGACCTCACCCACCAGCAGCTGCAGCGGCTCAACACGCATGTCGGCCGCTGCCAGACCATGATGCGTGGCGGGCATCAGGCGACCGACATCGCCCTGTTGTACCCCATCGAAAGCGTCTGGCCCCGTTTCGTTCCCGCGTTTCAGGGTGCCACCACAGAGTCGGCTGCACGTCGCATCGAGAGCGTTCTGGACGGTGTCCAGGCAGCGTTATACGCGGCGAATCGTGATTTCGCCTACGTCGACGCCCGCGCCGTCTGTGCCGCGCGCGTGGTAGACGATGCGCTGACGCACGGCCCGCTCCGCTGGCGCGTCCTGGTGCTGCCCGCGGCCGACACGCTGCCGCTGGCAGCTTGGGAGAATGTGGCCACGTTCTGGCGTCAGGGGGGCGCCGTGATTGCCGTCGGGGCACGTCCGAGCAACAGCGAAACCGAGTTCCCGTCGCCGCGCGTTGAGGCGATCGCACAGGAGATCTTCGGGACCGGGGAGGCCCCCTGCCTGGCTGCCAGCCCGGCCGGCGGTGCGGGCGTCCTGCTGCCGACCAGCATGACCACGCTGCTCCCCCGTGTGATCGACTCGCTGCTCCAACCCGATGCCGTCTGCGCCGTGCCCCACCCCGCGATCAAGGTGACACGGCGGCACATCGAGGGGCAGGCGGTGTATTTTGCGATCAACGACAGCGACACGGCGTGGGAAGGCGACATCCGCTTCTGCGGTCGTGGCGTGAACGAGCAGTGGGATCCGGCCACCGGCGCGATGACGCAGGTCGCCGATGGCACCTGCGTGCCCGTGCGGCTCGGCCCGTACGACGCTATGCTGTTCCGATCCGCCACGGCTGACCTCCCCGACCGAATCAGGGGTGGCGCCGCGCCCGCATTCTCGATTACGTGCGAGCTGCTGCCGGCCGCGTCGCGACCCGTTGTAGCGTCGGGCGAGTTCGTCAAGGCGGAGTTGGCCGGAGACGATACCTCGGGCTGGCGCGCAACCGCCACTCTGACCAAAGGACAGGTCGACACCTTCCTGTTCATGAACTTCCGCTACGCTGATCCCTTGAACCTGGTCGGCTCTGAAGGCCTGACGATCGACGGTGTTGTCGCGCCAGACCAGTCGGCGTCCACCGAGGTATTGGTGTTCCTGAACATGGCAGACGGCGATCGGTATCTGGCGGGCACAGGGCGATTTCTGAACGAGCCGGGGGCGTTCCGCACCCACGTGATGTTCGGTCAGTTCCAGCCCTTCCAGCAAACCTACGGCACACTCGACCTGTCCCGGATCGATTCGATCGGCGTCGGCTGGGGCGGCTATCTCGGCACGGCGGGTGAGCGGATCACGTTGTCGGTGAAACCGCCGCAGCGGTTCGTCTACCGTCCCCAATGACGCCGCGCCGTCAGGAATTTCCACGACATCAGGAGTTTCCACGAGATGAAGAACCTGTCGATTACCGCCTGCTGGCTGGTCTGCCTGGCTGTCTCGGCCGTCCCGGCCCGGGGCACCGATTTGACGGCCATCACCCTGTTCGGTTGCGATGCGCAGGGCACTGTCGATCCCGCGTTTCGCAACAATGCGGGGCCCGTGGATGCCGCCTGGGACATCTTCCTGTACCGCGGCGGCGTGCACGACCCAGCCACCGCTTCGCCCGCCGACATCCAGTGGTTGAATGCGCCCGAGGATCACACGATCCGCATCCCGCTCAGTCCGGGACGGCACGAGTTCACCTTTCACTGTGAGTCCGCGCGTCCCTGGCCGTTCGTGGGGATGAACCTGTTCTTCGATGGCGCACACCAGCAGGCGGGCATCTCGGTCCGCGCCGCCATGCAAGCAGACGGCACGCCCGTTCCGCCCGTCGTGGCCAACGACGCCAGCCGGACCATGGGGTGGCCGATCAGCGAGATTCCTGCCTCCGCGTCCTTGCGCTGGGGCGGACCGGAGGGCGGACTCTGGCACTTCGTGGACGACACGACCAGCCTGCAGGTCACGCTCACGAGTTTCCGTTATTCAGTGCCGTCGGTCGACGGGGAACTGGATCTGGTCGGGCCGCACGCGATCGGGCCGAGCGGCAAGCCCGACTTCGTCGGCCAGTTGGTCCTGGAAGTGGCACAGATTCCCGTCCAGCCGGCCGACCTTCATGTGTGGCTCCAGACAGCAGCCGGCCTGACGGCCGGCGCGCCGGACATGGCGGAACGGTGGAAGCAGCAACTGGATTGGGAGCGCACGCCTGCACCCTTCTCGTTTGTCTACGATGGGAAGACCGCGCAGGAAATCCTCAGCCGCTGCCACCGCACGAGCGAGCGTCTGCAGGATGCGGCCGGCCGGACCGTTCACCGGCTCGACTACCTGGACCCGGAAACCGGCCTGCGCATCCGCTGGGACGGGGTCGAATACCGGCCGTTCCAGACTGTGGAATGGACTCTGTATTTCGAGAATACGGGTGCGGCAGATACCCCCATCCTCGCCGACATCCGCGCGCTGGACGTGCAACTGGCCCGACGCCGGCAGAGCGGCCAGTTCGTCCTCAACTACAACCGCGGTGACACGTGCGCTGCCGACAGCTTCACACCGCTGACCAGAACCCTCGCGCCCGGCAAGGTCTTTGACACGGCACCAGACGGGGGACGCCCCACCAACGGCGCGTTCCCGTACTTCAACCTGCGGGCAGGCGCGGAAGGGATGATTCTGGCGGTCGGCTGGCCCGGGCAATGGGCCGCGCAATTCGCCACCGCCGCGGCGACGGACGATCGCTCGATCCGCATCACCGCTGGCCAGCAACTGACGCGGCTCCGGCTGCACCCGGGCGAGACAATTCGCACGCCGCTGGTCGTGCTGCAGTTCTCCGATCAAGGCGACTGGATCGACGCCCAGAACCGCTGGCGGCGCTGGATGATCGAACACAACCTGCCACGGCCGGGTGGAAAACCGCTGCCACTGCCCATGCTCAACGCCTGCAGCTCGCATCAGTTCGCTGAAATGACCCAGGCCAACGAGCAGAACCAGATGGAGTTCATCGACAGCTACTTGAACAAAGGCCTGCAGCTGGATCACTGGTGGATGGATGCCGGCTGGTACGTGGGCGCGGCCGAGCATGGCTGGCCCTGGACCGGCACCTGGGAAGTCGATCGGCGGCCGCACCGCTTCCCCAAGGGACTGCGGGCTGTCAGCGATCATGCGCACGCTAAGGGTGTCAAGACGATCGTGTGGTTTGAGCCCGAACGCGTCGCCGCCGGCACGTGGCTCGCCGAGCAGCACCCCGAATGGATCCTGGGCGGCAGCGCCGGCGGGTTGCTGAACCTGGGCCACCCGGACGCTCGACAATGGCTCGTGGACCACATCGACAAGCTCATTTCGGACGAGGCCATCGACCTGTACCGGCAGGACTACAACATCGACCCGCTCAGCTACTGGCGTTCCCATGACGCGGAGGATCGGCAGGGGATCACCGAGAACTTCTACGTTATGGGCTATCTGGCCTACTGGGACGAACTGCTGCGCCGGCACCCAGGCATGCTGATCGACTCCTGCGCTTCGGGCGGCCGGCGCAACGATCTGGAGACGATGCGGCGCGCCGTGCCACTGCTGCGCAGCGACTATCTATTCGAACCGGTCGGTCAACAGGCGCACACGTTCGGGCTTTCGTTCTGGCTGCCCTTCCACGGGACCGGCTACTGCCCCTCGAATACCGTCGGCTGGGGCTGGGGCACGGGGGGTATCTCGTACGACGCCTACACGCGCCGCAGCAACATGTGCCCGTCCAACACGGCCTGCTTCGATTTCCGCGTGGAGGTGGACGATGCGCTGATTCAGAAACTGTACCAGGAATGGCGGGAAGTGGGCCCCGACTACTTCGGCGACTTCTACCCCCTGACGCCCCACAGCCTCCAGAGCGATGCGTGGATCGCCTGGCAGTTCCATCGCCCGGATGCAGACCGCGGCATGATCCAGGCATTCCGCCGTGCGGACAGCAACTTCTTCGGAGGCCACTTCCAGCTCCGCGGCCTGCAACCTGACGCGCAGTACGCCATTCGCAACTTCGACGAACCAGGACAAACCGTCGTCACCGGGCAACAGCTTCTGGAAAGCGGCGCCGAGATTACCATCAGGACACGCCCCGGCGCCGCTGTCCTGACGTACGAACGTGTCAGCCAGCAGGAACGATGACGACCGGCGCGGGGATCGTGCCTACCTCCGACGACGGGCCGCCAACAGGAGCCCGACGAGCGCCATGGCACCGAGCACGAACGAGGACGGTTCGGGTACGATCGTCCCTTCGACCGTCACGTTGTCAATCGCCCACCACCAGTCGTTGCTGCCTTCCAGCAGACTGAACTGGAAAATCAGCGAACCGGATTGCGGATTGTTCACCGCAAAGACCAGATGCTCGTCAAACACCGCGCCATCGCCCAAGTTATCGGATTCTATCGTCCAGAGATTCGAGTAGCTCGCGCCGCCGTCGAGGCTGACGTCAATATACAGGTCCGATGGCTCCTCATTGCGGAAGAACGAGTCGACGCTGAGCGATATCGTGTTCGGCGCGATATTACTCAAGTCGATCGCCGGCGTCGTGATGCTGGCATTGAATAATTTCTCGTCGATATTCGTGCCATCGTCGTAAGCATCTGGATCCACCAACAACACGCTGCCTCGCGTCCCAACGCCACCACGGGTCCAGGTGCTGCGGTTCTGATCACCCTCGGTGGCAATCCATGAATCGACGTCGTGAATCCGCCAGCCCTGGAACTCGATCGGGCTGCCCACTGGCGTGTCGTAAAAATTGCTGACCCAGCCTGACGGCAGTGCGTCCGTCCAGTCTGTGCCATCACCATTGCTGACTCCGTTAGTCGTTTCGGTGGGGCTTTCGTACGATTTCAGCGCGAAGCCCTCGAACCCTTCATACAGCAACACCTCGGCCGACGCGCTGCCGGCCCAGCCAAAGGCCGCCCACACTGCCACCAGCCCCGCCAATGCTAACTTCTTCATGTCCGCTCTCCCAGAAGTGGCCAAACACGATGCTCCTACCGAACATGTCGACGAACCGGTGCGTCAGTATCTTCCCGCCAGATTCCCGGTGCAAGTACCGATGGGGGCGACCGCGTCAAGAAAACCGGGGGGGCCGCCGCGCAGTCGAGACCGGCAATCCACCACCTGGACACCTGCCAAACGGGGGGCCCGGGCCGATCTGGCGCCAGGACGGGGACGGACCGCGGTCGTGGTTGTGATATGCCCCGGCAGGTGGTCCAATGGTGCTCGGGTGATGACCGAGGTGCGGCATTGAAAGGAGCCAGTTGTGGGTTTTCTGATCTTGGCAGGTTCGATTTTGTTGTCCGGCGGCGGCGAGGGGGAGGTGGCTCGGTTCAAGCAGGACCGTTTTGTCATCGGCTCGTGGGTCGCCCCGCCGTTGGACGAACGGGCTGAGGAGCGGTACCGGGAGATGGCGGATGCCCATTTCAACCTGGTCATTCACGGAGCGCACACGCCCGAGGAAATTGCCCGGCAGCTGGCCATATGCGCCCAGTTCGACCTGCAGGTGCTCGTCAGTTACCCGGGCGAGGAGCAACTCGACCAGATTCCCGACAGTCCGGCCCTGGGGGGTTTTGCGGTGCGCGACGAGCCCAGCGCGCGGGACTTCCCGGCGCTGGCCGATACGGTGCGGACGTTGCGGGCGAAGTGGCCCGGCAAGCTGGCTTACATCAACCTGTTTCCCAGCTATGCGTCGCCGGCGGCGCTGGGCACCGACACCTACGCGGAGCACGTGAGCCGTTTCGTGGAGGAGACAGGCATTGATGTGCTCAGCATGGACTACTACCCCCTCTTCAAGCCCGATGCGGACGGGCGCGACGGGTATTGCGAGAACCTGAAGGTGATGCGGAAGTACTCGCTGGAGGCGGGCATTCCCTTCTGGAATTTCTTCAACATCATGCCGTACGGCCCGCACACAGACCCCACGGAGTCGCAGGTGCGTTGGCAGGTCTTCGCATCCCTGGCTCACGGCGCCAAGGGGGTCATGTACTTCTGCTATTACACGCCCGGTCCGGGCGGCGAGTTTCCCAAGGGGGGCGCGATCATCACCCGCGATAATCGCCGCACGCGTCACTACTACGAAGCCCGGCGGCTCAACGCACAGCTCCGCAATCTCGGCCCCACGCTGATGCAGCTCACCAGCACAGGGGTCTATCGCATTGCGCCCACCGACGATCCGGCCGAGGTGCTCCGGGGCGCTCCGATCGTGAATCTGAAGCGGGAGAATCCTGGCTGGGATCCGCCTCTGAACCTGCTGGTCGGCGCCTTCGAGCATGCCGACGGGCGCCGCGCCGTCATGCTCATGAACTATCATTTCGCCTACAGTGCCTGGCCCTCCGTGGAATTCGACGCGCCGCTCGACCAGGTGCGGGAGATCAACAAGTGGACGGGCGAGGAAACACCCGTCTATGACGACAGCCCGGATCTGGACGAGTTGCAGATTTCCCTGGCGGACGGCGAAGGACGGCTCTTCCTGCTGCCACCCCGCACCACGACGGCGTCACCCTGATATCACGCCGGACCAGCGAGCCGGAGACAAGATCGGAAAGACCATCATGAAGACCACCGTGCTGTTCGGTATCATCGCCCTCACATGGCTCTCGTCTCCACCCGTCGCACTGGGCGTCACAGCCGCAGGTGAGATGGATCGCGCTCAACAGTGGATGGCGGCTCGCTTTGACGGTCCCAGCCAGGATCGCCAGGCTGAGCCGTTCTTCTCGTTCATCTATGACGGGAAACCGTCAACAGATCTGCTGCACTCCTGGCACATCGCTCGCACCTCGCGCCAGATCGACGACACACGTATCGAACGGACGTTAACCTACACCGATCCCCGCAGCGGGCTGTCCGTGCGGTGCGTGGGTATCCAGTACAGTGACTTCCCAACTGTGGAGTGGACGGTCTATTTCAAGAACACCGGGACGACTGACACGCCCATCCTGGAGGATATTCAGGCCATCGACTTCACGCTCGTGCGTTCCGGTGACAGTGAGTTCGTGTTGCGCCGCACCAAAGGGGACACCTGCGCGATCGACAGCTTCCAGCCGTTGGAGCAGACGCTGGCACCCGAGACGTCCGTTCGGCTGGCACCTGGCGGGGGCCGTCCGACAAACGGCGAGAATCCGTACTGGAACTTCCAGACTGGCAGCGAGGGTCTGATCGTCGTGCTGGGCTGGCCCGGGCAGTGGTCGTCGCAGTTCGAGCGAGACGGCGGCCGTACCCTGCGGATCCGCGCCGGCCAGGAACGCACTCATTTCACCTTGCATCCCGGGGAGGAGGTACGTTCGCCGCTGGCCGTGCTGCAGTTCTACGAGGGGGACTGGATTCGCGGACAGAACCTCTGGCGTCGCTGGATGGTGGCCCACAATATCCCGCGTCCCAGCGGCAGACTCGTGCCTACACACTACGGGGCGTGCTGGAGCGATCCCCTGCACCCGGTCGGCGAGATTGAACTGGCGATTCTCGGCGGCTACCTCCGCGAGCAGATCCCGCTGGACGTCTACTTCATCGATGCGGGCTGGTATCCCAGCACGCGCGACTGGTGGATCGATGCGGGCACCTGGGAAGTCGACCGGGAGCGGTTCCCGCGCGGCATTCGCGAGGTCTCTGATCTGGCGCACGAGCATGGGATGCAGTTCGTGTTGTGGTTCGAGCCGGAGCGTGCAGGGCCCAACACCTGGTTGTCCGAGAATCACCCCGAGTGGATCCATGGGGGCCAGAACGGTGGGCTGGTGAACCTGGCGGACGCGGAGGCCAGGAAGTGGATCACCGATCGCATCGACAGTCTCATCCGGAGCGAGGGCGTCGACGTCTATCGGCAGGATTTCAACATCGATCCGCTGGAATACTGGCGCAACGCCGATGCGCCGGATCGCCAGGGCATCACCGAGATCGGACACGTCACCGGCTACCTCACGTTCTGGGACGAGTTGCTGCGGCGCAATCCGAAACTGTGGATCGACTCGTGTGCAAGCGGCGGACGCCGCAACGATCTGGAGACAATGCGCCGCGCCGTCCCGCTGCTGCGCAGCGACTGCTTCATCGATCCGACCGGGCAACCGACGGTCCAGCAATGCCAGACCTACGGCCTTGCACTCTGGCTTCCCTACTTCGGCTCAGGAACGATCGTGCCCACGAAGTACTGGTTTCGCAGCACCATCTTCCCGGCCTCGCGCGTTGGCTGGGACACACGCAAGACGGATCTCGACTACCCGTTGCTCAAAGATATGATCGCGGAGTTCCGCCGCGTCCAGCCGTACCTGTTGGGAGACTATTACCCGCTCTCGCCTTACAGCATCGAGAAGACCGCCTGGACGTGCTGGCAGTTCGACGAACCCTCAGCGGGCGGCTTCGTGCAGGCGTTCCGGCGAGAAGAAGCAACTCAGGAAGTGGCGGTGCTGAAGCTGCAGGGGCTCGACCCGCAGGCCACCTATGCGGTCGAGAACCTGGACGGCCCTCCGATCGAGAAGCGGACTGGCCGGGAATTGATGGAGACGGGATTGCCAGTGACGATCGCCCAACAGCCGGGCGCGGCGCTGTTTATCTATGAGAAGCTCCCGTAACGGCTCCGACCCAGCGACGGTTGGTCCGCCACTGGGCGCGTGCACGGCAGAGCGGTCAGTTGCGGACCGTTTCTTCGTTCCGGAGGCATAGCGATGATTGATCACGTGTGGCAGGCGGGCCAAGGTCACCGCTTCGGGCTCAGCTGGATACTGGCGCTCGGTCTGCTGGCGGCCGCAGCCCCAGTCTTGGCTGTCGCGGCAGACAGAAACTCGCGTGGCCCCGGCGGCGCGATCCATGGACCGTCGGGGGCGGAACCTGTGCGCGACGCCACAGACGGCGCTGCAGCGCCGTTCCACGTGCGGGTCGAAATCGACGAGGTCGTCTGCGAACTGCCCGCTTATGAAGTCACCAACAATGGAGCCGGCATGTTCTGGAGCTCCGGCAGTGCCCAGATGGTGCGAGTGGGAGACCGGCTGTTCGTCAGTGCGTTCGAGGCCGTGCCGGGAGCCGCTCCGCTGAACAACGCACGCTGGGCCCTGTATGAACGCCGGGCGGACGGCTGGAAGCTCTGCCAGCGCGACGAGACAGACCGGACGCGCGAGCCCTGCTCGCTGGCCACCAGTTACGCCGGCCGACTGCTGCTGTCCGTCAACCCGACGCTCGCGCCGCTGGTGCCCGCGCCGGCGGCGGCGGTGGGCGGACCCGCCCGTCCGGAGTTCCTCGAGTTCGATCCGGCCCAGCCGGGTCAGGAACCACAACACCTGGTTCCCCCCTGGAGCGAACAGCTCGCGTTCACCGAACACTCCTACCGGGCGTTTTCCGCCGACGGGCGAAACGGCGAGTTCATCCTCTTCAACAAGATCGGCACGTCGCACACCGCGTGGGCCTTCCTCGACCGCGACGGCGCATGGCAGACCGGACTGCTGCAGTGGCCCCGGGGGGAAGCCCCTGAACACTCCGTCTGGGGCGACCAGTACACGCCGGTCAACTACGCCAATGTGGTCCTCAGCGACCGCCAGGTACACTACCTCGGCCAATCGCCGCTCAACATCTGGAACCGGATCGACCCGCGGAACCGCGAAACGTGGGGACGCGATGCGTGGGGCTGGCGCATGCGCAAGCTGCACTACGCCTGGACCCCGGACATCAAGACGCAACCGTTCTCCGAATGGATCGTAATCGACGACACCATGGACGATGGCGGCACGGTCGGCATGGGCGATTCCTGGCTCGCCCCGGACGGCCGCCTGCACCTGGTGTGGCAGCGGGAACCGATCAATGCGAAGTTGCGTGAGATGCACTTTCCCGACATCCAGCGGGATTGGCAGGTCTGCTACGGAGTCCTCGCGCAAGGCAAGCTGATCTCGAAGCGTGTCATCCTGGCGGGCGGCGAGACCGCGGGACCCGTGTGCCCCCGCGGGTACATCGGCCACCCGCGCTTTCATATCACCCCAGACTACACGATCTATATCCTGTGCAACCTCGTCGGCACCACACCCGAAACCGCCTCCCAGACCGGGACTTATGCCCTGCGGATCGAAAGGGACGGTACGGTCACTGAGCCGGTCCCCATCCCGCTGACGCGTCCCATATCGGACGCGTTCTTCACGGCCACACCTCGCGCGGGAAACCAGCTCACCGAGGCCGCCGACCTGCTGATCGCCGACACCGTCAACGGCACCCCCGTGGCGAGATACGCTCGCATCCAGTTCTCTCCACCCGGCTGATCACTCCAGTCGAGGCTTACCCGGCGCGAGAACGGGCTTGTATAATGTCTTGCAGAGTGGCACGTCCGACGGAGATCGTTGTAGGGAGGGATGCATCATGCCGATTCATGACTGGGGTCGCGCAGATGCCGGCAGCTTTCATCATTTCCATCAGTCCTGGACGATCGAAATCGCCAACGCACTCAACGGCGGTGTGTTACCGCTTGGGTTCTTCGCAATGGCCGAGCAGATTATCGGTGGGCCGATCCCCGATGTCGTCACCCTGAAACAGCGGCCGGAGCGCGGCCAGCATCCCAAGTCGTCCGGTGGTGTGGCTGTGACCGACGCTCCGCCGCAGGCACGTTATGTGACTTCGGCCGAGCTCGATCTGTACGCAGCCAAGGCCAATCGCATTGCGGTGCGCCACCGGTTGGGCCACATCGTGGCGGTCGTTGAAGTCATCTCGCCTGGGAACAAGAGCAGTTCGCATGCGCTGCGATCGCTCGTGGAGAAGGCCGCCGCGTTCCTGCGGCAGGGCATCAGTCTGCTGGTGATCGATCTGTTCCCGCCCACGCCCCGTGATCCGCAGGGCATCCACAAGGCGATCTGGGATGAGATCTGCGACGAGCCTTTCGAGTTGCCACCGGACAAGCGACTGACAGTCGTCGCGTATTCCGCCGGCGAACCGATCACGGCGTATGTCGAACCGGTGGCCGTTGGCGATGCGATCCCGTCGTTACCGATCTTCCTTGACGCACAGACCTATGTGCCCGCGCCCCTTGAATCCGCCTATTGCGAATCCTGGGATAAGTGCCCGAGTGCGTTGCGTGAGCTGGTCGAGGATCCGCTGACCGAATGACCCCACGCGCGATCCCACATCCCGTAGGGTGTGACCAGCTCGCCGCCCGAACGCGTGTCCGATCGCACGACTTTCCGGCGAGCGCCGTCACACCATGCACCTGCCATCCGCGTCCTGGTGTGACATCGCTCGCGACGAGGACGCGTGACGGTGGATGCGA
>DAISIS010000040.1:5998-18583 GCA_036821925.1 Pirellulaceae bacterium | reverse complement strand
CTCGGGCCTCGTACCTCGGGCCGTGCTGGGCGTTGCGGGTAGCCAACGGCACCGAATTGTGGTGAGGTTCCGTCGCGGTTCCGAGCGCCGAGAACGCGTGACGAGCACGAGCACGAGCACGGAACGAAGATGAACGCGGCCCCACCCCTCCCTGCTCGTACTCGTGCCTCGTACCTCGGGCCGTGCTGGTCGTTACGGGCGGCGTCTCACTGGATCTTGACGAGGTACCGGAAACAGTCAGCGGTCGCCCAGTCGGCCGGGTCCGGAGCCTGGCCGTAGGTGGTGAGATACAGCTCGAGCGCGTGCGTCTCCCGATCCTCGAGCAGCGAGAAATTCGAGAACTGGACGTCCGGTCCCTGGTCCGGCTGGCGATCGTCGATGACCGACACGGTCGCCTTGCGCAGCGCGCCGGTCGCTTCATCCACTTCCGCGATCACCAGGGGATAGCGTGGCGAGTTGCCGCGGGGCGGCGTCGCCGAGATGTTGCCCAGCCAGTAGAGCTTGCCCGTGACGCTGTGCCGGATCATGCGGTGAATCGACGAGGGGGAGTAGAAGTCGCTGCCGTCGTCGTATTTCCAGACGGCAGGCGGGGTGAGTGTGCGACCGCCGTCGGTCGACAGGCTGAAGAACTTCCGGCCCGGCAGTTTCGCGACGCTGCCGTCCCATCCGTGGGTGGACCCGCGCCACACGACCAGCAGTCGACCGTCGGCCAGTTCGGCAACCTCCGGCTCCATCAGTCCGCGTGCCGACTCGTCCGGGGAGATTTCCACGCGAGCGCCCGGCTGCCATTCGTAATCGTCTTGCTGTGCATTCCAGCGTCCCAGGAACAGGACGCTGCCCATGCGCCACGGGCGCTGATTGTTGCGCGAATCCCCCGGCGCGTTGGCGTGCGCCAGGACGTGCACCAGCGTTCCATCGGCGCGGACCAGCAGGTTGTTGCCGAAATAGCCCTCGTTGTGATCGAGGAACGCCGCGTGCTGCGGCGCGGCCGCATCGAAATCGGCTGCACCGTCTTCGTACCGGAGCTGCCGGGGCTGGCTCCAGCTGCGTCCCAGATCGCGCGAACAGCGCGTATAGGTGAAGCAGTGGTACAGGCCGTCGACAACAATCTGCCTCAGCCAGGACTGCACCAGAACTCCCGCACCGGGATCGAAGACGCTCGGCCCTTCACCTTCCCAGACCGTCACGCCGCCGTAGTCGACTTTGTTCGAGAGCTGCAGCGGGACGAACTCGCTCCACGTGCGCCCGTTGTCCGGCGACCAGCGGGCGCGGACGTTGGCCCCCACATCGCTCTCAACTTCCTCGGCCTGCATCTCGCGCCGTTCCAGGTGCGGCCCCACATAGGTCACCGCGGCCAGGGGCGCTTCTCGCGGGCGGGTGTGTTGGCGGTACAGCTCCTTGTGGACCACCACGATCGGCGCATAGGTCTGCCCGGGCAGCGCTGCCTCACCGGCCGCCGGCGCCTCGGCCACCGGCATCTGCGCCACCATCCCCGCCGCGGCGCCGCTCACCGCCAGGACCAGGATGGCCTTCCGGATCGACGTGCGGGTGCAGCGGTCCATCGGGTTCCTCCTGCGGTCTGGTCCGCGTGTGTGCTGGCCGCGTCGGGGATGCCCCCGATCTCGCTGGTCATGCTACCATAATAACAGCTGCCCAGAGCCCGCTGCGCGCAAAACGTGTTATCATATTCAGTCTGTGGGTCCACAGCTTGCCGGCGGGCGAGCCGAGAACACTCCAGCACGAGAGGGACATACCATGATCAATCGGCGTGATGTTTTGAAAGCGGGCGTGGGCGGGGTGATGTCACTGGCCGCCTGGCATGCGCGGGCCTACGCCACTGCCACCGACCAGCCGCTGCGTGTGGCTCTGATCGGTTGTGGCTGGTACGGCAAAACGGACCTGTTTCATCTCCTGCAGGTCACGCCGGCCGAGGTCGTCGGGCTGTGCGACGTGGACCGCCAGCTGGTGAACGAAGCGGCAGAACTCGTCGCGCAGCGGCAGCCTTCCCGGAAGTCACCTCCCACGTTCGGCGATTACCGGGAACTGCTCGCAGACCAGCGTCCCGAGGTTGTGCTCATCGGTACCCCCGATCACTGGCATTGCCTGCCGATGGTCGACGCCTGCAAGGCGGGCTGCGACGTCTACGTGCAGAAGCCGATCTGCTACGACGTGGTGGAAGGCCAGGCGATGGTGGCGGCGGCGCGCAAGTACAAGCGGACCGTGCAGGCGGGGCTGCAGCGGCGCAGCACGCCGCACCTGCTGGAAGCGCGCGAGAAGTTCATTGACAGCGGTCTGCTCGGTAAAGTCGCCTACGTTGATATCCACAGCTACTACGGCGGACCAGGCGATTTCCCGCCCAACACCCAACCACCCGAAACGCTCGACTGGGACATGTACGTTGGACCTGCCACCTGGCGCGACTTCAGCCCGGGAATCCACCCGCGCAGCTGGCGCGCGTGCCGCGAATTCAGCAACGGCCAGACCGGCGACCTGTGCGTCCATATGTACGACGCCGTGCGGTATTTCCTGAAACTCGGCTGGCCGAAACGCGTTGCCGCCACCGGCGGGAGCCTCATGCGCAGCCCAGACTCCAACATCAATGTGCACGATACGCAGACCGCACTGTTCGACCACGGAGATGTGCAGGTGGTCTGGAACCAGCGCAACTGGGGCGAGAACCCGGATCCCGAGTATCCCTGGGGCGCGACCCTCTACGGCGACAAGGGAACACTCAAGTTCAGCGTGTGGTCGTACGACTTCATCCCCAAAGGAAATGGCTCGAAGGAGCACCGCAAAGCGCTGGAGGAGCGCGAGCAGTACCCCGAGGATGTGCAGCACAAGGCGACAGAGTTGTTCGCCGCGCCGGGCACGCGCGCTCACATGCGGAATTTCCTGGCCGCACGCCAGAATGGCCAGCTGCCCGTGGCCGACATCGAACAGGGCTATATTTCCTCCGCCTGCTGCATCATGGCCAATCTGTCAATGGAACTCGGACGCGAGTTCCGCTGGGATGCTGCAGCCGGACGCGTCATTGGCGATGACGAGGCAAATCGGCGTCTCGCGCGAACCTATCGCGGCGATTGGATCCACCCCACCCCGGAAAACGTGTAAGCTCCCGGCCGCCGCACGCTGCCGCACACCGGGGCGATGGCGGGTGCAGGGTGCCCAGTACCGATTCCGCCGAGACGGCGCGACGAGGACCGCTTTCTGTCCCCCCGCGTGCTCGTGCTCGTCAGTGGTCACTCGGGACTACGCGAAACTCCACCTGTTGTGCGGAAGCGGTACGACGCCGCACCGGGCGATCGGCATGCCGCTGGTTCTTGCCGGATTGAAGGGAAGGGGATCGCTGCAGCGCGCGAGCGACGAGCAGGAGCAGGAGCACGAGAGCAGCAGGACGCTCGGGCGGGTAGCACTGGGGAGCGAGTTCGCCCCGGGGGTGGCGAGTGCCGTCGCCGCCCGGTCAGATCCTCCCCAGGCGGCGCAGATTCCGCTCCCACAGCTCAAGCCGCACCCAGAGCATTGCGAGCACCTGCGGGCGGAGCTCGAAATAGCCGGTCATGATATGAGTCGCCTCGAGTTGCGTGGTGAGCTGCGCGTCGTATTGCGGCGCAGCGATGACCAGCGGCGCTGCCGCATCGGCGGGTAACGAGGTCCACAATTCGACGTCGGCGAACCGCCGCAGGTACCAGGGCAACGGCCAGTAGTACGGATCGTTCCACACGACTTTGACCGGGGTGTGATAGCCCCGGTCGCTCGACTCCGCCAGCTCCTGCAGCTGCTCACCCAGCTGCACCGCGCCGGCAGAGGTCTGGGAATAGGTGTACGGATTGCGCGGGTCGGCTGCCAGAGAATAGCTGGCGCGACAGGCTTGCCAGGCCAAGTGCGCTGCCCCGACCGCAAGCAACACTCCCACCGCGAAGGCGGCGTACCGGCTGCGAACCGCGCGACACAGCACAGTGGCTCCAACGCCGGCTAACACGATCATCCCCAGCAGGAACTGCAGCAGGCACCAGGGTGTCTTGTAGGGAATCGCCGTGTAGATCACGACGGCAGCGACGGTGTACCAGGCCATCCAGCGGAGGAAACCGGCGTGCCCATCGCGGAGCCAGCGTGGACGGGGCCCAAGGCTGGCGGCGCACCCGATGGCTGCCAGGCCCACAATCAGAGCCTCGGACCAGAGCGGCCCAGCGCCGCCGCTGCGCCACCAGACCAGACGCTGGAGGTAGAAGTGCCACGGATGGACATGGGGCGATGCGCCCCCCGCACGACTCAACCACGGCACGTACGTCAACACACCATCCACAGCGCCGCGCGGATGGGTGAAGCATGACGACAGCAGAGTGGTGGCCACCAGCACGGCCACGGCGGCACCCAGCGCCAGATGCCAGCAGCGCACAGGCAGGTCCCGAGGGGGACCTCCGGCGGCGCGGCGGGCGGGCAGCAGGGTGGCGGCCAGGGCGGCGAGCCCGGCCAGGTAGGCGATGGCCGCAGTCTCCTTCGTTGCCTGCATCAGACCGATGGCCACTCCAGCGGCCAGGCACCAGGCCAGCCGGCCGCTCCGCACGTAGCGCCACCCCAACGCGATTGCGGCCAGAGTGAAGAAGGCCAGCAAGGTTTCATGGATGTAGTACCGGCTGTAAAACACGCACGCGGGGGAACAGCCCGCCAGCAGGGTGGCCCACAGGCTGCCGGCCCTTCCCAACGCGTCGCGGAGCAACCAGAATAGGAACAGCAATCCCACCCCAAAGGCGACCGGCACCGCCCGGTACATCGCCTCCGTTGTGTCGGCGAACGTGGCGGCGTTTCCCGCCAGCACAGATGGCAGCGTGGCATAGATGAGCGTCGGGCCATGAAACTCATGCGGATCGTAGCGGTACTGTCCTGTGATCCACAGGTCGCGGAAGCGCGCGGCCTGGACCGCTTCGTCCGCGTGCATGGGCCGCGCATCGAGCCTGGGGATTCGAATCGCCGCTCCCCCGGCGATGAGCAAGAACCAGCAGAGTGCAAGGCCCCACGCGCGTCTGGCTGACATCCGATTCCTCACGATCATGTTATCCCGTGGAGTACTGACATGTGCGAGTCAGGTGGCACCCCCGCTGGCGGACCGGGTGATTCGCAGCATGTGCGGGCACAGCGGCGCGGGCCGGTGGCGGATCACGGTGGCGCGAGTCCGTCGGATGCCGCGTCCCTGACCGTGTCGCTGGTGGTACCCGCGTACAACGAGGCGCTGCGGCTGCCGCCGTATCTCGCGTCCATTCGCCATTACTTTGACATGCAGTACCCCGCGGCCTACGAAGTCATTGTCGTCGATGACGGCAGCGCTGACCACCTGCTGGAGACGCTGACCCCCATCTGCGGCGAGTGGCCCCAGTTCGTGTTCCTGCGCCATCCGCGGAACCAGGGCAAAGGGGCCGCGGTGCGGACCGGGGTCCGGGCAGCGCGCGGGGACCGGATCCTGTTCGCGGATGCGGACGGCGCGACGCCGATCGAGGAAGAGCGCCGGCTCAGCGCGGCGCTGGAGGCTGGCGCGGACGTGGCCGTCGGCTCGCGGCTCACTGGCGATAGCCAGGTGGTGCGGCGGCGGTTTTGGAGCCGAGCGATATTGGGGCGCGCCTTCGCCGCCGCGGCGCGCGGCCTCTTCTGCTTGTCGGTGCGCGACACGCAGTGCGGCTTCAAGATGTTCCGCCGCGCAGCTGCCGCCCGGCTGTTCACCCTCTCGCATGAAAACGGCTATCTGTTCGACATCGAAATCCTGGCGCTGGCCCAGCAGCTGGACTACCGCATTGCCGAGGTGGCCATCAACTGGGCCGACCGGCCGGGCAGCCGGCTGCGACTCTGCCGGGACGCGGGCGGCATTCTGGCCGGGCTGAAACGGGTCCGGCGCCGCCTCAAACGGCTGAGATTGGATTATGATGGTAATCGGTCCACTGAATCGGCCCGGTAATACGAATTCGACTTGAAAGGAGGAAGCATCACATGCTTCGTTGCACTGCGTTTCTAGTCGCGCTGGCCTGGTTGGCAGGCCTGGGTGTTGCGGAGGAGAAGAAGGTGCCGCTGCAAACGGATCTCCCGCGCGAGGTCCTGGCAGGCACCCCCCCCGACGTCCTCGCGCGGCTGTACCCCAACCTGGAACCCCCGTCGGACAAGGCCCCCGAACTGCTCGTGCCCGAAGGCACCACGAATGTCGCTCGGGGCAAGAAGGTGACGTCCAGCGAGTCGGATCCGATCATCGGCAAGCTGGAGTTCGTCACCGACGGCAACAAGGAGGGGACGGAGGAAGCGTATGTCGAGCTGTCACCGGGCGTGCAGTGGGTCCAGATCGATCTGGAGCAGCCCATGCGGATCTATGGCGTGTATGTCTGGCACTTCTTCCGGGAAGCGCGCAGCTATGAGGACGTGATCGTGCAGGTGGCGGATGACGAGCAGTTCACGAAGAACGTCCAGACCGTGTACAACAACGACACCGACGCATCCGCCAAGCTGGGGATCGGGAAGGACCGTCCGTACATCGAGACCTACCTGGGCAAGCTGATCGACGCTCGGGGGGTGACGGGACGGTACGTGCGTCTGTACAGTCGGCGCAACACGGCCAACAGTCTGAATCACTATGTGGAAGTCGAAGTCTTTGCCAAACCCGCGGAATGAATTTCGGAGAGAGAACCATGTCGAACGCGAACACGACCGAGAGCCAACCCCGCCACGCCGCCTGGTGCTCCCGGCGCAGCTTCCTGGCCGGCGCCGGAGCTGCCGCCGCGGGTTTCACGATCCTGCGTCCCGAACTGGTCGCGGGCTATCAGGCCAACGAGAAAGTCGATATCGGCGTCATCGGCTGCGGCGGACGCGGCAGCTGGATCGCTGCGTTGTTCCAGAAGCATGGCGGCTACAACATCGTGGCGGCCGCCGACTACTTCCAGGACCGCCTGGACGATTTCGGTGCCAAGCTGAACGTGAAGCCCGAGGCGCGCTATGCCGGTCTGGCGGGATACCACCGCCTGCTGGAGCAGAAGCTGGACGCCATCGTCGTGGAATCCCCGCCCTACTTCCATCCGGAGCAGGCGGCCGCGGGGGTCGCGGCGGGGAAGCATGTCTATCTGGCCAAACCCATCGCCGTCGACGTGCCGGGCTGCCAGAGTGTCGAGGAGAGCGGCAAGCAGGCGACCAGCAAGGGGCTGTGCTTCCTGGTCGATTTCCAGACGCGCTCCGACCCGTTCTACAGGGAGGCGCTGCGCCGCGTACACGAAGGTGCGATCGGCAAGTTCGCGTTCGGCGAAGCGACCTACCATGCCGACGTGCCCTGGATGGGACAGATAGACTTCGCCAAGGAGGCCAAGACGAATCCCGAGAGCCGCCTGCGGGCCTGGGGACTCGATCAGGTGCTGTCCGGCGATATCATCACCGAACAGAACATCCACACGCTCGACGTCGCCAGCTGGATCATGGGGCAGCCCCCCGTGTGCGCGTTCGGCACCGGCGGGCGCAAAGTGCGCGACTTCGGCGACTGCTGGGACACGTTCAGCGTCACGTTCCAGTACCCCGACAATGTCGGCATCGCGTTCAGCTCGCGGCAGTTCGCCGGGCACGGCACGCAGCCGGAAGGCATTCTCAACCGGATGTTCGGCACCGAAGGTGTGCTGGAAACCAGCTACGGCGGCCAGGTGCTCATCCGCGGCAACAACTTCTACCGGGGTGGCTCGTCACCGGCCATCTATGAGGAAGGGGCGGTGGCCAATATCGCCACGTTCCACCGGAGCATCCTGGCCCAGGAGTGCGCGAACACGACGGTGCCGGAAAGTGTGCGCAGCAACCTGGTCACCATCCTCGGCCGCACGTCCGCCTATCGCGGCGAGGTCGTGTACTGGGACCAGCTGTTGGCCAGCAACGAGAAGCTGGAGATCGACCTCCAGGGACTCAAGAGCTGACCTGGCGCCCAAGCCACGCGCGGGGCGGACCGGGAGGTCCGCCCCGTTGGGGCGCGCTTGACCGGTCCCAGCCCGCGCCAGCCCGCGCGACGGGAATCACGCCTTGGGGTCGGGCAGGAACCGCCGCACGCGCACGTCCGAGACGGCGACCAGCCCTTCCCGGATCATGGGCGCCAGCGCCGCCAACAGCGGCTCAATCCGCTCCGCGATGTCCACCACGTCGACCCGCACTGGAAGGTTCTCGCTCAGTTCCACCAGGCGGGTCGTGTGAATTTGCCCGCGACTGCCGTACCCCTCGGCGCCGCGAAACACGGTGGCTCCAGCTATGCCGCGGTCCTTGCACATCTGTACGATAGCGCTGTACAGCGGCGCACCGTGCCATTGGTCCGTGCTGTTGACATAGATCATCACCAGTTTGGCGTCTGTTTCGAACTCCATCTGCCTGCTCCTAGCGCCGCGGCATCATCAGGTTGACGAGTACCACGGCGACAACCACACCGAGAAAGCCGGTCAGCACGCTCCCGGCCACGTTCGCCAGGGCCAGCCACAAGCTCCCGTCCCGAACCAGCCGGTACGTCTCCCACTCGAACGTGGAGAACGTCGTGTATCCGCCGCAGAAGCCGGTGCCGACCAGCAAGTACCAGTGTTGATGTTCCGGCGGAAGACGTTCCAGGATCACGACCGCGGCCAGCCCCAGCAGGAACGACCCGGTCACGTTGACGACGAACGTTCCCAGGGGGAACCCCTTCGCCCAGGCCGCCTCGTTCAAGGAGCGACTGATCCAGTATCGCAGGTTGGTGCCGACCGCGCCTCCGACGGTGAGCAACACCAGCTTGTGGGTCAATGCGGCCGTGATCCAGTTGCCACCGTAAGCAAGCAAGTCCTTCAAGTTCTCCGGCTCCCATTACAGTCTTGACGGCGCAGAGGGGAGCTGCGCCCAGAAACGAGTCGCCGCCGCCGCTACCAGGTCGACGGCGGTGGCGCCCAGACGTCCACTGTTGACCGTGATGTGGTACTCCAGTGGACTCGTCCAGTCGGCTCCGAAGCAGTCGCGGCAAAAGCTGCTGCGCTGCGCGTCGCTGCGGGCAATCAGCTTCCGCGCGACCCCTTCGCGCACCCAGTGATACTCCATGACTCGGCGCACTCGCGTGGGCATCGCGGCCACGAGCCGCACGTGAAACGCCTGCGCGACGTGCTGGAGGAACCGAAAACCGCCGCGCCCCATCAGCAGCACGCGGCCGCGTTCGGCATGTTCACACATCAATTGTCCCAGCGTCTGCACGTAACGGTGGTGGACACTGCCCGGGTGAAACCGCTGGAACAGGCGGGCAGGGCGTTCGTCGATCTTCTCGAGATTGGCCAGCGCGATCCCCAGCCGCCGCGCCTCTTCCTCCAGCAGGTCGCGGTCGACGACGTCCAGTCCCAGCTGCTCCGCAAGCGGCGGCGCGAAGCCCCGGTCGCCGGCCCCCAATTCGCGAGCCAGGGTCAGCACGGGCTGGCCCGCCCGCGCCGGGCCAGCAGGTGGAGCAGCGGAGGTGACGAGGTCGCCGATCGTGGCCGCCAGCACGTCGAGCGGCATACGCGCGGTATTGGCGACCAGGTCAAACTGAGCCGGCTGGTCCGCAGCGTCTCCGAAGAAGTACCGATGGAACTGGCGACGCGCGCGATCCATCGCTGTGCAGCGCGCCAGGGCGGCATCCGGCGTACATCCTTCGCGCTGGGCCATGCGCGCAGCACGCCACGGCGCGGGGGCCACCAGACGCACATGCAGGCAGCCGTCGACACCCGCAAGCAGGTGTGCTGCGCCGCGCCCCAGCAGGATGACTTGGCCCCGCCGGGCGGCCTGCTGCACCGCTTCCGTCAGGCCCCGCAGGTACTGGTGATGCGGAGGATGCAGGCGGAGTCGATCGGCCAGCGTGACCGCCTGCTCGTCAAGCCGTTCGATCGCCGCGTCAGGAACGTTCTCCACGCGCGCCGCCTCGTGGAGCAACTCCCGGTCCCACAACTGCCAACCGGTGCTGCTGGCCAGCTGCCGGGCCAGCGCACCTCCTCCAGCACCGTACTCGCGGGCAATCGTGAGCACCTGCATGAAGGCATTCCCCTGTGACGTGGGACGAGTCGACGGGGGCCGGCAGCCGGCCGCTCACGACCCCCGGTCGACGTGCAACGCGGCGGCCAGGATCGCCTGCGTGGCCAGAAACACGTTCTCGTAGTCGACCTTGTCCACCACGTCCTCTTCCGTGTGGTAGTTCGGGTCAGCGTAGGGAAACGAACCCAGGTTCATAATCGTGCGGCCGTAGCCGGCATTGACGAACGAGCCATCGTCGTCACCGGGGTGCTCTCGCTTGACCACCGTCTGGCGCAGGCCGAGCGCGTAGGTCTCGATCACGTGCGTCATCAGGTCGGCCAGGGCCTTGCCCTCGTCGACGGTGTAGAGTGTCGCATTCGTCTTCACGCCGGCATCAATGTCCTGCTGGCTCTTGCCCCCCAGGCTGTCGGTGTTGAACACAGCCACCAGATTGTCCTGCCGCTGACGCATGTTGTTGGCCGCCAGGACGCTCGTCCAGGGCGAGTGCTCTTCATTGCACCACAGGAAGCGGACGGTGCGCCGCGGCTCGAGCTGGGCGACGATCCGTGCCATCTCCAGGATCGCCGCGGTGCCCACCGCATTGTCGTAAGCGCCGGGCGAGTGGACCCAGCTCTGCGAGTCCTTGTGCGCCAGCAGCACGATGATCTCCTCCGGCACCGACTCCCCGCGGCGCTCGGCGTAGAGATTGTAGGCCGTGTACCACGGATCCTCAGGGGCCGGCGGCGAGTACTGGTGGGCCTTCGGCTTGTTGGTGTCGCACCGGTAGGCCTGCACACGCATCCCCTCCCGCCTGACCGTGTAACCGCAGGCCTCCAACTGCCCGGCCAGGAAGTCGTCGGCTTCCTCGAGCGTGCTCTTCTCGTGATCCGGCAACGTCAGGTTCAGTTTGCGCATCGGCAGCGGGTTGGAGGCCAGGTGGTACACGTCGTCGCGAATGCGGCGCTGACTGACCTCCTCGAGCGTGCGCGCAACAAATGGGTCTTTCATGGCAGCTCCTTGTCAGCAGTTCTCTTGCAGGCAGTCACGATCGAACCGGACCGTCAGTCACGGGGGACCAGCCCGCCTTGAACTAATGTCGCACGATCATGCGGACAGCGGAAGAGGCCCCGGGCCCGGAGACGCGGGGCATCGCCCCCAGCCGACAATCTGCCTCTCAACATCGAACGTCGCCCTCCCATATACTAGAATACCGGTGTGCCGGCCTGTCACCTGTTGCCTTCTCCCCGAACGGAGGTCTGCCTGTGGACACCATGCGAGTTGCCGTGATCGGACACACGGGCCGAGGGGATTACGGCCACGGCCTGGATGAGGTGTGGCGGAGCATTCCCGGCTGCGAGATCGTGGCGGTGGCCGACGCGGACCCGCAGGGGCGCGCGGCGGCGCTGCAGCGGCTGCACGTCACCCAGGGTTATGCGGACTACCGCCAGATGCTCGATGAGGTGCAGCCGCAGATTGTCAGCATTGGCCCGCGGTGGATCGATCAGCATTGCGACATGGTCGTGGCGGCGGCGGAACGGGGGGTGCACATCTACCTGGAGAAACCGTTCTGTCGCACGCTGGCCGAAGCCGACCAGATGGTGGCCGCCTGCGAGCGGCACCAGGTGAAGCTGGCGATTGCGTTCCAGACGCGTTACAGCCCGAAACTGCGCGTCGTCCGAGCGATGATCGAGTCCGGACGCATCGGCAAGGTGCTGGAACTGCGCGCACGCGGCAAGGAGGATGCGCGCGGCGGTGGTGAAGACCTCTGGGTGTTGGGCAGCCACGTGCTGAACCTGATGCACCACTTCGGTGGCGAGCCCCATTGGTGTTTCGGGACCGTGCAGCAGGACGGGCAGGCGATCACACGCCAGGATGTGCGGGACGGAGCGGAAGGGATCGGACCGCTGGCGGGCGACCGGGTGCAGGCGATGTACCAGCTGGACGACGGCGTCGTCGGTTTCTTCGCATCGCAGCGCCACGCGGCCGGCAATCGCTTCGGCCTGCAGATCCTCGGGTCGCAGGGTGTGATCGAGCTCCTCACCGGCTACCTGCCGGCCGTGCATGTGCTGGATGACCCCACCTGGTCGCCTGGCCGCAGCGGCAAGCCCTGGGTGCCCGTCAGCTCGGCCGGGCCGGGCCAGCCGGAGCCGCTGGAGGACGGCGGTTTGCCGGCCGGCAATGTGGCGGCCTGCAGCGACCTGATCCAGGCGATCGCGCAGGATCGGCAGCCCGAGGCGAACGTCTACGAAGCGCGGCAGAGCGTGGCCATGATCTCCGCCGTGTTCGAATCCCAACGGCTCGGGCAGCCCGTGTCGTTGCCGCTGGCCACCCGGGTCAATCCGCTCACGCTGCTTTGAGACGCGTCCAGACAACAGGCACCGGCGCGGGCTGCGGCGCATGTGCGCCGCTGTGTGCGCCGCGCGCCAGGCAACTCTCGCGCCGCGCCCCCGTCACGGCGCACCGACCTGGTAGCACACCACCGTGTCCGTGCCCCGGATGTACAGCCGACCGTGGGCGATCGTCGGCTGCTGCGGCTTGTCCAGATCGGCCGGCACCTGGACCCGCCCCAGTTCGTGATATCCTGCGCGGCTGGCTTCC
>DAISIS010000040.1:0-5988 GCA_036821925.1 Pirellulaceae bacterium | reverse complement strand
CTCATCATCGGCGGGGACGTTCTCTGGCGCGCGGTTCGCAATATCCTGCGCGGCTGGCTTCAGCCAGTACCAGCTCCCCCCCGCTCGTGATGGCGAAGATCAGTCCGTCGGCCACGTCCAGGTTCTGGTCCTTGGTCCAGTCGCGGTGCTTGTGTTCCCACACCAGGCGTCCGTCGTCCAGGTTCGTACACTGGAGACTCCCCGCGCGCGCACCGCCACCGAACCCAAACACCGCGTCCTGATAGATCGCGACCGTGTTGTACATGTTGTTCTGCAGCTCCGTGCTCAGGTAGAGCTCCCGGCAGCTGATCCGGCCATCCGCGGCACTCATCTGCAGGCAGGCGGCAAAGTCCTTGCCTTTGCCTTCGCCGCCACAGACGAACAGTCGCGATCCGACGGCGACCGGTGTACTGACCAGGCCGATGATGATGTCGGCAGGGTAGGGATAGCGCCACATGATCTCGCCCGTCTGGGCATGGACCCCCAGCACTTCGCAGGTGCCATACGTGGCTACGATCACCTGCGGTACCCCATCGACTTCCTGATAGGTGAGCGAGGCCGGAGCACCCAGCTCGTTCTGCTTGTCCGATTCCGCCACGGTCGACCATCGGAGCGCGCCGGTGTGCTTGTCGAGCGCCACGAGAATGACGCGCTGCGGGTTGTCGGCCGATACATACAACGTGTCCCCGACGACCAGCGGCGTCGAGGCCTCCGTGGCCCAGAACGTCTGGTCCGCGCGCCACAGTTCCGTGCCGTCGGTCCGCAGACAGATGATGGGACACCGCATCTCCCACACGTCCTTCTCAAAGGTGTCGTACGGCACGACGTACAGGCGGTCCTCATCCACCACCGGCGACGTGACCGGCCCCCAGGCGAAATGACGGTTGGGCTTCGGCAACAGCAGACGCTTCCAGCGCGTCGCGCCGGTGACGGGATCCAGGCAGATCGCATACTGCTGGTCGTCCGTCTCGGTGAGCGTATAGGCAGCACCACCCGCCTCCACCACCGCGCTCTTGCCCCAGCCAATCTCCTCGCGCCATAGCTGGCGCGGACCCTCCGGCGGCCAGGTGCGCAGCAGCCCCGACACCTCGTACACACTGTTGCCGTGGTTGGGTAGAAACCGCGGCAGGTCGCCCTGCACCGGCTCGTCCCCGCCTACCGCCCCAGCAATTGCCGGAAGTACCAGCCACGTGGCGGCCGTGACCAGCACACATCCGACCGCCCACCGCGCGGCTCGAAACCGGCCGCACCGCCTGGCCGCAAGACGCCTCGCCCGACCGCCCAGGCCCGCGGCAACAGACAGGCCCGCCGCGACGGTCATACAGCCTGTCCTGCAGGCACCCGACACCCACTCGCTTCGTGACGATCTCCAAGGCGCGCACCACATCAGGCGTTCTCCTCTTCGCCCCGAGAATCCGGACAAACTGATCTTGCCTGTTTGTCGCGGATTGACTATTCCCCTGGGGCCTCAAGTTGGCGGGAGTATCGATCAGGACCACAAGGGCCAACACATGTCCGACGTGACAGTGCTAGCACGGCAGTTGCAGGATAAGCAAGTCAGCGTGCGCGCTCAAGCTGCCGAGCAGCTGGGGCGGTGCGGAGATGCTGCGTGCGCGGCGGTGGAGCTGGTGCGGGCGTGTGGGGATGAAGAAGTGGTCCGGGAGTGGGCGGTTGCCGCGCTGGAGGAATCAGGTCCGCCGCCGGCGAGCTCGCTCGAGCCGCTCTGTAATCTGGTGGCCGCACCGCAGGAACTGGTCGCCTACTGGGCAGTGACGCTTCTCGGGCGGGCGGGACCCGAGGCGCTCGCGGTCGCTCCGGCGCTGGTTTCGGTTCTTGAGACGTCGCCGCATCCGGCCGTCCGTCAGCGGGCGGCGTGGGCACTGGGCCGGATTCGCGACCACAGTGCCGCGACGATCGCGGCGTTGGAGCGGGTCAAGAGCAGCGGCGATCCCCGCCTGGCGCGGCTGGCGGCGCAATCCCTGGGGCAATTACAGGACAGCCTCTGACTTCCACTCAAGGACGCACGCGTTCGGCTGATGGGACGGCACGGCAGGGAGGCCCGCCATGACACGCAGACGGTCGACATCCACCCGCCGCAAAGGGGTCCGTTCCGTCGTTCTGTCGCGCGTCATCTGGATTGTCTGGACGGTGGTCACGGGTGGCAGCGTCGCCGGCTGGATGATCCCCGGCATGCCCCTGGTGGGACCACTGGTCCAGCAGCTGCTGGGCAACAAGACCGTCAACGAGATCCTGAGTGACGAGCGGGTCAACAAAGTCATTGACTTGGCGCCGGACGAGGCCTGGCAAGGCAAGCTGGGATTCCTCAAGAAGAAGCTGCGCGAGCATCAGGCGGCGGTTCACACCACTTCGGGAGCAGGCTACCAGGTGCCCACCCTGCCCGGCGTGCAGGTGCCCTCCTACCCCGGCGCGACGTCCGCGGCGCGCGTGGCGAAGTCTGCCGAGACGATCCGCATTGCCAGCTACAACATTGAGGTATTCGGCACAACCAAGATGGGAAAGCCTTGGGTGGTTGAGACGCTGGCCCAGGTCGTGCGGCACTTCGACATTGTGGCGATCCAGGAGATCCGCTCGCAGGACGATCAACTCCTGCCGGCTTTCCTGGCCGTGGTCAACGCAGACGGCAGCCGCTACGACTATGTCATCGGCCCGCGGGTGGGCCGCACGATCAGCACCGAACAGTACGCCTTTGTATACGACACGCAGCGGATCGAAGTGGATCGCTCATCGGTCGCCAGCATGTCGGATCCAGCGGATGTGCTGCATCGCGAACCACTCGTCGCGCGGTTCCGCACGCGCAGCAGCAGTGCCAGCCTTCCGTTCTCCTTCTGGCTGGTGAACATCCACACCGATCCGGACGAGGTGGCCTCCGAGGTCGACGTGCTGGCGGGCGTGTTCCAGGTGATGCAGGCGGCGCGGGCGGACGAAGACGACGTAATCCTGCTGGGCGACCTCAATGCCAGCGAGCGCGAGCTTGGCCTCCTGAGCCAGGTGCCCGGCATTGCCTGGGCCGTCAGCGGCATCACGACCAACACCCGGAAGACGAAGGCTTACGACAACATCCTGTTCAACCGTTTTGCGACGGCCGAGTTCACCGGGCGGTGGGGGGTGGTGGACATCCAGTCCGTATTCGGTCTGACCCTGGACCGGGCACTCAAAGTCTCGGACCATTTCCCGGTCTGGGCGGAGTTCCACGTCTACGAATCCGCCCCCATCCAGAACACCGCGCAGCTGCCCGGTTATTTCTTCCAGTAGTCGGCAGGCCTCGGCCATCCGCGCGCGGCGGCAGCGGGACCCCGCAGTACGCCCAGCCAACGCCGACTGATTCCTTCCCGCCCCTGGCACAGCCATGGCGGCGCAGCGGTTATACTGGCGCTGCCGGCCGTGGTGGGCTGTCCGGCGGCTCGGATCTGAGCCGGTGAGTGTTTGGTGTTCTGTGTTTTGTGTGTTGGGGGGTGGGTGTGCGGGTGCCGGATGGAAGGGTGTACTGATGTTGTCGATTAATCTGCGTCGCGTATGGCCAGGTCTGCTGTGGGTCGTGGCCGGAGTGACAGGAATCTGGTCCGCGGCGTCCGCCCCGGCAGCGCCGGCGGCGGATTTCTCGCTGGCGGTGTTCTCGGTCGACGTGACCATCCCGCTGCACCATCGCTGCATGGGCATTCTGCCGACGAAGTCCGTGAAGATTGTCGACCGGCTCTACGCGCACGGCTTCGTGTTGCAGGGGGGTGAGCGGCCGATAGTGTTGTGCGCGGTGGACTGGTGTGAGATCCGCAACGGTGCGTACGACCAGTGGCGAGACGCGTTGGCGGCAGCGGCGGGCACGACGCGTCAGTGCGTCCTGGTCTCCTCCGTCCTCCAGCACGACGCGCCGGTGACCGACGCGGGTGCCGCGCGGCTGCTGGCGGAAGTCGGCTTGCCCGGCGAGCTGTATGACGAGGCGTTTCATGACGACGCGGTGCGGCGGGTGGCCGCGGCGCTCCGGGAGGGCTTGTCCGGTGCGCGACGCGTCACCCACCTGGGACTCGGCCAGGCGCGCGTCGACTCGGTGGCCTCGAATCGCCGCGTGGTGCACCCGGACGGCCGTGTGACGTTCGGCCGGGGCAGCAGCAGCGGCGGCGACCCCTTCTGCCGGGAACAGCCGGAGGGGCTGATTGACCCCTGGCTGAAAACGATCTCCTTCTGGGACGGCGACGTGCCGGTCCTGGCACTGCACGCCTATGCGACGCATCCGATGAGTTTCTATGGGCGCGGCGAAGTCACCTCCGACTTCGTCGGCCTGGCGCGCGAACGCCGGCAGCGCGATGATCCATCGATCGCGCAGATCTATGTGAGCGGGTGCAGCGGCGACGTGACCGCCGGCAAGTTCAACACCGGCTCGCTCGACGACCGCCACGCGCTGGTCGACCGGATGTACCGGGCGATGGTTGCCGCCTGGGAAAACACGCGCCGCACGCCGCTGGCCCAGAGTGTGCTGCGCAACACCGAGCTGGAACTGGAATTCCACCCCGACCCGAATCTGACCGACGAGGCACTCCGCACGGCACTCGACGACACCAGCCGTACGGTGGAGCAGCGCATCCTGGCCGCGATGGGGCTGTCGAACCGGCAGCGGGTGGCGGCGGGGCAGCCGATCGACTTCCCGTGCCTGGATCTGGGCCCCGTCCAAATCGTGCTCTTCCCGGGCGAGTCGTTCGTCGGGCTGCAGCTGATGGCGCAGCAGATGCGTCCCGATTCGTTCGTGATGTCGATCGGGTTCGGCGAGTGCTGGCCTGGCTACGTCGCGACCGACGCGGCGTTCCAGGACGGATTCCACGATAACTGGCAGTGGGTGGGCCCCAGTTCGGAACAGCGGATCCGGACCGCATTGCAGCGCGTCCTGCCGCCGGATTGCTCGTCGGCCGCCTCGGAACCGGTCGACCCGCCGGCCCCCTACGGACCGGTGCCCACCGAGCGGCAGCTGCGGTGGCACGCGATGGAGTTCTATGGCTTCATCCACTTCACCGTCAACACATTCACCGACCAGGAATGGGGCTATGGAGACGAAGACCCGGCCCTCTTCTGTCCCAGTGACCTCGACGCGGATCAGATTGTGCAGACGGCCCAGGCCGGTGGCATGCAGGGACTCATCCTGACCGCCAAGCATCACGACGGCTTCTGCCTCTGGCCCTCCGCACACACCGAGCACAGCGTGAAGCACTCGCCGTGGCGCGACGGCCAGGGAGATGTGGTCCGCGAACTGAGCGACGCCTGCCGACGGCAGGGCCTGCGCTTCGGCGTCTACCTGTCGCCCTGGGACCGCCATCACCAGGACTACGGCCGGCCGGAGTACATCACGTACTACCGCCACCAGCTGCGCGAGTTGCTGACGGACTATGGCGATATCTTCACCGTCTGGTTCGACGGGGCGAACGGCGGCGACGGGTACTACGGCGGCGCCCGGGAGACGCGGCAGATCGACAACCGCACCTACTACGACTGGCAGAACACCTGGCAGCTGGTGCGGGAACTGATGCCAATGGCGGTCATGTTCAGCGACGTCGGGCCCGACTTCCGCTGGGTCGGCAACGAGCGGGGGATTGCCGGTGACCCGTGCTGGGCGACGTTGAACGTGGGGGACGGAGTGCCCGGCAACGCGCAGTCGAATCTGAACCAGGGGGCCCGGCCGGGTACCCATTGGGTGCCTGCGGAATGTGACGTGTCGATCCGCCCCGGCTGGTTCTATCATGCAGCGCAGGACGACCAGGTGAAGTCGCCCCAGGAACTGCTCGATATCTACTTCCAGTCCGTGGGCCGGGGAGCCTGCTTGAATCTGAACCTGCCCCCGGGCCGCCGCGTGCCCGTCACCGGTGTGACCATTCAGCCCGCGGAGCTGCTTGCCGGTGTGCAGATCCCACACCCGCACCCTGCGGTCCCAGCTGCCGGTGATGACAATGGGATGGCCGTCGACCTGTCCCCAGGCCACCGCCGTCA
>DAISIS010000039.1:0-18756 GCA_036821925.1 Pirellulaceae bacterium | reverse complement strand
CGTGTCCGGCTCGCCGCAATTGAGGCAATTGACCGCCTGGCCCTCAGCGGCCAGGGATCCATCGCTCCCGTCGCGGCGCTGCTCGAGGACCCGGACGATGCGGTGCGGGCGCGCGCGGCCGCGGCCATCGGATGGGGAGAGGAAAAGGGCCAGCAACAGCAGTATGTGGAACCGCTGGTCAAAATGCTGGAAGACCCCTCGCCGGCGGCACGTCTGGCTGCCGCCCGGGCCATCCAGCGTGTGGACTCGACCGCCAAGCAGCCGCTGCCGGCACTGATGCAGTTGCTGGGCGATCAGGATGTCACCATCCGAGCGGAAGCCGCCGCCGGCCTCGTGCCGTTTGGGGCCGAGGCGAAGGAAGCCGTTCCGGTGCTGGTCAAGATGATTGAAGAAGAGGACCATCAGGCTCGTGAGCAGGCCGCGTTGGCAATCGTCGCGATCGGGCCCGACGCTGCGGCCGCGGCCCGGGACGCGCTTGTCAAGGTCGTCGACAGCTGCCTCAATCCATCGGAGTGTCTGGCCGTGGGTCACGCTCTGGCGCTGGTCGGTGCCGATGCCAAGGAAGCGCTGCCTGCGCTGCGGCAGATGAGCGGCAAGTTCCCCCGCGTCATAGGTTTCGGTGACGAAGTGAACAAGATCTGCGCTCAGATCGAGTCGGCGCAATAGGCCGGTGCGTCCTATTCCCTCCGGAGCTTCTGGAGCAGTTCGGCTGCCCGGCCCGGCGGGCCGAGCAGATAGATCGGTGAGCTGCCCAGCGATCGCGTGCCGCCGGGCAGCGGCCGGCCCACGACGTCCAGGACGCGCAGCCCCTGTTCGTCGGGGATAACGACGCGCGACCCCAACTCATCGCTCTCACTCCACAGCGCGACCAGAGCCTGGCGCCCCGTCTCAAAGGCCGCGGCGTGAGCGAACTCGCCCAGCGGCGAGGCAGCGGCGCACTGTGGCCGTTCGCCGAGCAAGTCGGTCAGGACGGCCAGCGCCGCAAACAGCTTCCGCGGGACGCTGCCGTTGTCGAACAAGGCACATTCGTAGTTGGGGTCGTTCACCCGGCCGCTCGCGCCGGAGTGAATAAACACCTTCTCGACGCCGTGCGCGAGCATCGTCAGGAAGAACCGCACAGTATAGTCCGCACATTGCCGCTCACTGTCCAGCAACCGCTCTTCGGACCAGCTGTCCGCACGCGGGATGAACGGTCGGCGCGTCAGGTTGTCGGCCCCGTAATAGGAGAACTCCGTAATCCAGATCGGTTTGCGGCCGCCCTGCGCGTCCATCATGGCCAACAGGTTCCGCATCTGGCCCACATAGCTCTCCGGCGCACGTTTGCCCGGATACATGTGCAGGTTGAATATATCGACATGTTTCAGGCAGCCGGCTTCGAGCACTTCGCGGGTCAACGTATCCGGCGTGCCGCCGATCCCGCCAATCACCTGGCAGGTGGGGTCGGCAGCGCGCATGCCCCGGGCTGCCACCTCCAACAGTGCCACATAATCAGCGGAGGTGTAGCGTTTGCCGCCGAGTCGGCCTTCCCGATCGGACGACAAGGCATAGGACGTATACACCGGTTCGTTGAGAAACTCCCACACCCGGATGCGATCCTGGTACCGCTCCACCGCCTTCCCCACAAAACCGGCCAGGTCGTTCGGGTCCTGGGGGGCGAAGGACGCGCGCAGGCGGTTGGCCGGATAGCGGGTGCCGGTGACCAGACCTGGCGGCGCTTCGCTGTTCCAGTCCGCCGACGGGAACGGGGGCAGCAACGGCAGGACATGGACCCCTGCCTGCAGTACACGGTCGATCTGCACATCGCCCACCGCCCACTGGTACTCGCCCCGCGCCGGCTCGATGTGCTGCCACTTGAGCGACCAGTCGCGATACCACGTGACGCCGGCCGCACTGGCCGCTCGGATCTGATCGGCCGAGACGAACGCATGATTGATCCCACACACCGAATCTTCCGCCGTCCGCGGCGGGACAATGGCAACCGCCAGGTTCTTCGTCTCAGTGAGTCCACCGCTGTGAGCCGTGGCACGGATGCGGTAATAGCCTCGCCAATCCGGGGCAAGCGGCACGTCGTGCTGGATCGCCGTGCGTGCAGGGACAGCGACCGACGCGGGCGGCAGCGCAGCGGGCTGATCGGCGTAGTCGGACACCTGGAATTCGACGCGCACGTCGGCCGGCGTCGTCGCGTGGTTGCACAGCTGGACCGACAGACTGCCCGGCGCACCGGCGACATAGATCCCGGCCGGCGCGCTCGGCTCGATGGCAAACTCCAGTTCCGCCCGCGGCTGATAGGCAGTTGCCTGATCGCTCTTCTCCAACTGGACGGCGTCCACATCGACATCCACCCGCTGCTCCTCCGCCAGGTCGGGCCCGACGAACACGAATACCCAGCCGCCTTCCGGGCGGAACGTGTGTGTGTAGCGGCGCCAGCTCGTGGTGAGTTCCACGCCCGGGCCGCAATGGTCGGAGCCGCGACCTTCAGGATCCTGCGATCGCGCGCCGAGCAGCGCCCGCACGCCGGCCACGCTGGCCCGCATGTCGCACGAAACCGTATACGTGGCGCCCCGTTCGACCGGGATCCAGCCGAGACTGGCTGCCAGCACGCGCAGCTCCCGCTTGACCAGGGGCAGGAAGTAGTCGAAGTACAGCACCGGCGTCTGGTCGGCGCCCAGCGGTATGCGGAGAAACGCGTGGCCCTGCGTGCCGCCCGTCTGGATGCTGCCGTGCAGCCGGTTCAGGTCGCCCCAGCCGGTGCCTGTTCCCAGCGACGACCAACCGGCGCCGCCCAGTTCGAACGAACCGTTGGGCACGAGGTTCACGCCCAGAACCGGCGCGATCGTGTCAGTGAACACAACCTCCTGCTCGGGGACCTCGACAATCTCCACGTCGGCCACATCCAGCCTGCCCGGTTCGGTGAACCAGATCTGCAGGCGGCCGGTGGGCCCGATGTCACGTGCGGCGTGGAACAGCGCCGTGTACCGCTGCCAGGACGGATTGACTATGAACTCGCTGAACAGCCCGCCTGGCAGCCAGCCGTTCGTCTCCTGGATCGCCACTCCCACGGTGCGGCTCGCCAGCCCGACGGCGCGCATGCGGCAGGAGAATTGATACAGGCGGCCTGCGTTCAGTCGGATGTGGCCCCCCTGAGCGAGCATCGCGTGGCTGTCGGCACCCTGTCCCTCACAGCGCGTGCAGGCCAGGCGTGCAAACGCGCTGCCATCCGTGTCCCGTTCCACGGTCAACGTCTGTGTCACATTCACCGCGGAGCCCGACATGGTCCACTGGGTGGGCACACCATCGGTGCCGCGCGCAAAGTCACCGTTGGCAACCAGATTGACCTGCCCGGGTGCGGCAGGGAGCGACACGATCGGCAGCGTCCCCAGGAACAACATCAGCATGATATGCGTGGCAGCCATGGTATCACTGAGCATACGCCATCGGCCGGCTAGCCGCCATCACCGGAGCTCGTGCCTTTTCTACGACTTCACGTGCGGCGCGACGTACGGCCCCGCGTCCGTCTCCGCCTCAGTGCCGCTGCCGAGTGCCGGGCCGGTGCCGCGCGCGGGTCAGCCCGCAGCGGGGCGTGGCTTGCACGCAGGTCGGCAGCGCGTGAAACTGGTGCCGGACCCATACGGGAACAGAACCGCCTCCCCGGAATCACACGAGATTGACGCTCATGCGACACACCCTCTGCCTGCTGCTGGCTGGTTGTCTGTGGTCGATGGTGGCCTGCGCACCAGGCCGCGCTCAGGACACGGATCGCGACGGAATTCCCGATGCTGTGGAAGAGCAACTGGGAACCGACAAAGAGACCGCCGAGTCACTGGAGACGGTCGGTACCTATCCGGCACAGCGGGCCGACCAGCCGGACCTGGACATCGTGCGTGTCGACTTCGGAAATGTCGCCCAGCACCGCTGGCTGTGGGCGATCCACTTTGCCCAGCCGTACACGTTCGAAAATTCCCAACTGATCGTGTATCTGGACGCGGACCACGACGAGCGGACGGGGCGGCAGGGCATGGGGTGCGAAGTGATGCTCGCGCATCGTCTGGGGATCGCCGGCGTGACCGGCTTTGCCCCCGACGGGTCTTCCAGCCCCGCGCCGCTGCCGCGTGTGGCGCTGGTGGATGGTGTGCTGTATCTCTGCCACGACGGGGCGCTTCGCCAGGCGGATGGCCACTCAGTGTTCCGCTTCAACGTGCTGTCGGAGACCGTCGAACCGCACGTCGCCGTGGACAGCGAGGGTGGCACGGAGGTGCGGGGGTGTGCGGACTCGGACCGCCGCAAAGTGATCACGCTCGACGACATCACGGAGGACGAGAACTTCCGCCGCACCGAGGGACTCGATCTGATCTGGCAACTGCAGGCCGATCCGGCGAACGTCGTCATGTCGAGTGTGGGTGCCGAGCTGGTCAACATGGCGTACTATGACGCCGAGTATCGCTGGCCAGCCGTCCACGGAGCCAACGGCAGCATCTCGCTCACTGTCCCCCGGGCCGGAACCTTCCAGCCAGCCGTTGTCGTGTACGACACCTCGGGCTCGGAGACGTACGAGCTGCAGGTGGACGGCCGCCGCGTCGGCCGCTTCGTGGCCGCCGAAGACGACCGGCGGCAACGCATCCATTTCCTGTCCCAGCCGCTGGAGTTCCGCGGCGGCGAGCGGCTCACGATCCGCACGGGCAGGACCGGCAACCACATTACCGAGGACATTCTGCTGTTGGCCCAGCAGCCACCGGAGCGAGGGCGGAAGTTCGAGCTCAGCCAGGTTGAGGCCGCCTGGCTGCATCGCGGTGACGAGCAACTGCTGCGTCTGACGTGGATCACGACGTGGCCCTCCGCCTGCACGGTCGAGTACGGCACGCGCGAGACGTACGGGCAGCAGGTCACGGAGCCAGAACCGCGGGCCAATCATCGCGTTTATCTCTCAGGCCTGCAGCCGGGCGCATGGGTGCACTATCGCATTGTGGCTCCGCGCCCAGGAGGCCCGGCAGTTGTCGGCCCCGCGCTGACCTTCCATTGCCGGCCGCCCGACCCGGCCGCTGGCACAGCCGAGGAATCGCGTCTGGAACTGCACGTCGCCAATCCGTACGGTTTCCGCCTGGTGGCCCAGCCGATCACATCCGGTGTGCCGTTCCACCAGGGCGAACTGGCAGACGCGGCGAACGCTCGCCTGCTCGACCCGTCTGGCCAGGAGGTGCCGCTGCAGGCCGACGCCGGCACGCATTGGCCAGACGGCAGCATCAAATGGCTGTTCGTTTCCTTCCTGACGGACGCGGAACCGCACGCGATGGTTTCACACACGCTGGAATACGGCACCGCCGTGCGCCGCAGCGCGCCGGCCGGCGCGCTTACCTGCCGCGCCGAGGGGGACACGTTGAGCGTCGACACCGGCGCGTTGCAGGTTGCGTTTGACAAGACCCGCTCAGGCTTCCCAACCAGTATCCGGTCCGCGCGTGCGCCGGCCGGCCAACCGCCGCTAGTCGGCCCGCGTATGGCAGCCGAAGTTACTGACTGCCAGGGAAACCAGTTCACCACTCTTCACCCGCCCGAGCGGATCGAGCTGGAAGAAGCCGGTCCGGTGCGAGCCGTGGTCCTGGTCGCGGGACATCACCGCGGTCCCGACGGCCAGACGCTGTTCGCCTATCGTAATCGGTTCGTGTTCTACGCCGGCCTTTCTCGCATGGCGTTGTCCTATACGTGGCTCAATGACGTCGACGCCAGCCACTTTGCGGAGTTTGACGCGATCCGACTGCACGTCCCTGTGCCGGCCGGCGAGGCGCAGGCCTGGACAGCCGGGCTGGGAGATGGCCAGCAAGCGCAGGGACATGGCTCCTGGTCGCTTACACAACTGCGGGACGACGCCTATCAGGTGACCCCTGCCGCGCCGGAAGGGACTACGGCGCGACGCGCTGACGGGTGGCTGGATCTGGCGGGTCCCGGCGGCGGCTTGACCGCCGTCGTGCGGGATTTCTGGCAGCTGTATCCCAAAGCGCTGCACGTGACCGGCGACGGATTGACCATCGATCTCTGCCCGGATTTCGCGCCCGGCACGTACGATGACTGCACCAAGCTCGACGAGATCAAGTTGTACTACTACTTGATGGGTGGCAAGTACAAAGTGGCCTGCGGCCTGCAGAAGCAGCACGAACTGCTGCTGTCGTTCCGCGCGGGTGACGATCCGGTCCGAGCGGCGGAAGTGGCGCAGGTGTTCCAGGAACCGCTGCTGGCCACCTGCACTCCGCAGCGTTACTGCGAGACACGGGTATTCGGCGAGGTTCTGCCGGCGACGGCTGGCCGGTCCCCCGAGTACGAAGCCGTGTGTGAGAACGTCTACCGGAGCTACGTGGACAAGCGCGAACGATCGCGCGAATACGGTATGCTTAACTTTGGCGACCAGTGGGGGGAACGCCAGGTCAACTGGGCCAATGGCGAGTACGACCACCACCACGCAGCACTCCTGCAGTACATCCGCACCGGAGATCGCAGGTGGTACTTCCTCGGCGAGAAAGCGGCGCGGCACGCCATCGACATTGACACGTGCCATCACGGACCTCGTTGCGGCGGCGAGTGGATCCACGCGATGGGTCACACGGGCGGATACTTCACCGAACCGTTCGAGGGGGAGGGGATCCCGTACGGCGGCATGTCGGTCTGTCATACCTGGACGGAAGGGTTCTTCGATTGGTATGCGCTCAGCGGCGACCGCACCGGCGCCGAGAATGCGGCGCTGGTCGCGGACTACTACGACGGCGCATATCTCAACAATTACGATTGGGACAACTGCCGGACCAATGGCTGGCATCTGCTGCTGACCATCGCCGCCTACCGGGCTACACATGATCCGTACTACCTGAATGCGGCGCGCGTCATTGTCGCACGGACGCTGGAGCGTCAGTCACCGGATGGCGGGTGGCATCGCCAGATGGTTCCCGGGCACTGCCACGACATGCCGCGACACCGCGGCGAGGCCAACTTCATGCTCGGCGTGCTGGGCAATGGGTTGGAGGAGCACTACCGTGAGGTGCCGGATCCACGCGTCGCCGAGGCAATTGTGGGAGGTGCGCGGCAAGCCGTCAGGGAACTGTGGGTCGACGCCTCCAACGGCTTCCGCTATACCTCCTGCCCCAACATGACTGGCTACACGGCCAACAACGACATGACCTCCGAAATCCTGTTCTTTGCCCACCGCCTGACCGGCGAATCGACGTTCGCCGAGATCGGCATGCGCGCCATGCGGGCCCAGTTTGCTGACGGTTTGGGGTCGATTGCACATCTGCGCTGGACACCGCATCTCATTTACAACATGGACCAGATCTCACGGGTGGAGACACCCGCACCCTGACACTGTAAGGATGCACCTCATGTTCATGCGATTGGCAGTACATCTCGCCATTGTCCTGGCACCGCTGCGCTGCGCCGTGGCGCTGGAGGAACCAGTCCACCGCGTGGAAACCGGTCTCACACCGCTCACGCCAGTGGTGAAACCTGGGGCGGAGCCCTTCGCGCTCAGCGACGTCCGTCTGCTGCCAGGCCCTCTCCGGCACGCGATGGAACTCGACCGTGACTATCTGTTGTCATTGGATCCCGACCGTCTGCTGCACGTGTTCCGGCTCAGCGCCGGCCTGCCGTCCGACGCCACACCGTATGGCGGCTGGATGGCACCCGACCATCGGTCGCGCGGCGAGTTCGTCGGGCATTATCTGTCCGCCTGCGCGAAGATGTATGCCAGCACCGGAGACGAGCGGGTCCGCGACAGGGCGAACCAGGTCGTGGCCGGGTTCGCCGCCTGCCAGGAGCAGCTGGCGACCGGCTTCCTGCACACCCTTCCCGACACGTTCACCACCCGCTGCGAAGCGCCTCTCCCGTTCTGGTACCAGATTCACAAGGTGCTCGCCGGCCTGCTGGACATGTACATCTACTGCGACAACCGGCAGGCGCTGGACGTCGCCCGCAAACTGGCGGACTGGGCCAAAGCCGGCGCGGACAAGTGGAGCAACAGCCAGCTGCAGACGATGCTCGACATCGAGCATGGCGGCATCAACGAGGCCCTGGCCAACCTCGCGGCCATCACGGGC
The DNA here is from genome assembly GCA_036821925.1 of Pirellulaceae bacterium. Taxonomy (GTDB): domain Bacteria; phylum Planctomycetota; class Planctomycetia; order Pirellulales; family Pirellulaceae; genus JAAYDI01. The sequence continues at coordinate 10,684 of DAISIS010000039.1, read as the reverse complement.
GACCCGGAGTATCTGCAGCTCGCCATGCGTTTCAACCACCTGGCCGTGCTCGGCCCGGCTGCCAATCGCGGCGACCGGCTCACTGGCCTGCACGCCAACACACAGATACCCAAGTTCATCGGTGCGGCGCGCCAGCATGAGCTGAACGGGCAGGAGTGGCTCAAGACGGCGGCCACATTCTTCTGGGAGGCCGTGGTCAAGGAGCGATCATACGTGATTGGCGGCCATGGTCTGGGTGAGTACTTCACGCCGCAAGAGACCCTGTCGCAAGCACTCGGCTCCAACACGTGCGAAACCTGCAATACCCACAACATGCTCAAGCTGACGCGACATCTCTTCTGCTGGGACCCGCGTGCGGAGTATGCCGACTACTATGAGCGCGCGCTGTACAACCACATTCTGGCCTCGCAGGACCCGGCGACGGGAATGATGTGCTACTTCGTGCCGCTGGGTCACGACCAGAAATGCCGCAAGGAGTACTCGACTCCCGAAGACAGCTTCTGGTGCTGCGTCGGCACCGGCATCGAGAATCACGCGAAATACGGCGAGAGCATCTACTTCCACGACGGCCAGGCGACCCTGTTCGTGAACCTGTTCGTGGCTTCGGAGTTGCACTGGGCGGACGCAGGTTTGCAGCTGCGGCAGGAGACGACGTATCCGGAGGAAGGCCGCACACGGCTCGTGTTCACCTGCAAGAGACCGCTCCCGCTGACCGTCAGGATTCGCCATCCTGCCTGGGCCTCGGCCGGATTTGCAGTCCACGTCAACGGCCAGCAACAGCCGGTGGCCAGCGAACCCGGCAGCTATGCCGACATCGCACGGACCTGGCAGACCGGCGACACGATCGAAGTGGTGCTGCCCTTTACCGTGCGCGTGGAGGGTTTTCCTGATGCGCCGAACCGCGTGGCATTCCTGCACGGTCCACTGGTGCTGTGCGCCCCCGTCGACGAGGACCTGCCCCGTGCCCCCGGCTGTCCCGCGCTCGTGGCCGAGGCCGGTCAGCTTCCCAGTGTCTTGACCCCCGTGCCCGACCGGCCGTCTGTTTTCACGGCCGCGCCGCAGGCGGTGCGTATTTTCAGCGCGCCCCACGACGACGCGCCCCACGACGACGCCGTGACATTTGAACCGTTGTACCGTGTGCATGGCAACCGCGCGTATGTCGTCTATTGGGACACGTTCACGCCGGAGGAGTGGCAGGTGCGGAAAGAGCACGCAGCGTTCCTGGCCGCCGTCACGGTCGATCGCGTCCTGCCCGGGGACGAGGAGAGTGAGCGCGCTCACAACATGCAGGGGGAGAACACGGCGACCGGCGAGGGGAAATGGCGTCACGCAACGGACGGAGGCTGGTTCGCGTGGGACCTGCAGGGCGCGGCGGACACGCCACTGGAGCTTCACGTGACATACTGGGGGAGCGACAGCGGCGGGCGCGAGTTTGACGTGGTAGTCAACGGCCAGCAGGTGGCCAACCAGACGCTGGAATATAACAGGCCGAACGAGTTCTACGACGAAGTCTACCAACTGTCCCCGGCGCTGACGCAGGGCCAGGAGCGACTCACGATCAAGTTCCAGGCGCACCCGGGCCGGATGGCTGGCGGCGTGTTTGGCGTAGCGCTGCGCCGGGTGCACGCCCCGCATCCTCCGGCAGTGCCGGCGGCACCGGCGGAACACGAGCCGCAGGCGGCAGCCGAGAGCATCCCCGAGCCCGACGTCGAGCCCGACGTCGGCTGGTGCACGTTCTATCCGGCGGTGGATGTCGGCATGGATGCGCTGCCCGACTCGGGCGCCACCGTGCTTTCCGTGTGCGCAGGGGGCTGGAGCATGGCGCCGGAGCCCGGCAAGTACGACTTTGCTCCATTGGACAAGCAGATTGCCTACGCGGAACAGCACGGACTGAAGCTCGCGCTGATCAACGAAATCAACCCCCTCTACGCGCCCGCTTGGCTGCGGCGGCTGGCGGCCGACGCCGGCCAGGCGGTGTACAACGCCCACGGCACGGCCGGGCAGATTCCGTCCATCACCTCGCCCCTCTTCGCGCAGGCCCAGGAGGAACTCGTGCGCAGCGCGATCGCGCATGTCCAGGAGCGTGACCGGCAGGGTGTCGTGCAGTACTATCATCCCGGCGCAGAGTGGTGGTTTCCGCTCGGCGAGCGTTACAGCCCGGCGGACATCGCGCGTTTTCGCGCCTGGCTGGCCGAGCGTTACAGCTCGATCGAGCAGCTCAACGCCGCGTGGGAAGCGCAGTTCGACTCGTTCGACACGGTCTCGGCGCCGCGCATCGACTCCGTGAACTTCGGACGCGGCCAACCGGGGCTGGCGGCACTGTACTCAGTCGAAGCGGGCGCTGACCACTGTTCGTGGAGCACCGCGACAGTAACTGATCCCAACGCAGTACCGGGTCCCACAACGTTTGCCGCAGTCACCCCTGGCACCCAATACACAGCGTCAGTCTGGTTGCGTGCCGAGGACCTGCGAGGTTGCGGCGCGCTGATCGAGATCGCCTGGGTCGGACCCCAGGGCGGCCCTCCGGTCGCCATCGACGACGGCCAGCCGGTCAGGGGGTCCTGTGACTGGCAGCAGATCTCCGTGACGGCGCGCGCACCGCACAACGCCGCGCGGGCCTGGATCCTGCTCAAGGTCATCGCCACAGGAACAGCCACCTTTGACGACGTGGATTTCCGGGCGACGGACTCCAGCACGAATCTCGCCCCGAACGGTGACTTCGAGACGGGGGACGACGCTCCGGATGGCTGGTCGTTCCAGAACTGGGGGGGCGGCACGAACGCCCAGCCGCACTACGTCAAGGACGCCGGTCGCGGCGGGTCCGCAGGCCTGCGGATCGTGTCACCGCGTGTGGCGGAGTCGGCGTTTCCCTTTCAGAACCTCAATGCGGCCGTACACGACTGGTCCGTTTACTGGTATGAGGCCGCCGCCGAGTACATCAACAGCCTGTCGCAACTGGCCAAACGAGTCGATCCTGCGCGCCGCACTGTCACGTATCTGACCATGTCCTGGGCGTTTCCGTCGGAGTGGGACGAGACGCAGCGCTGCGCCATTGCGCCTGACGAAGTGGCCATGCGCGGCAAGGATATCGACATCTTCGGCATGCAGCTGTGTGCCGCCGACGGTGATCCCTACCGCGTCACCGCCTGCCTGGATCTGATGCGCAAGTACGGCAAGCCTCTGTGGGCGGTCGATCTGGTGGACTTCACGTCCGGCGTGCACATCGGCTATCCCGCGCTGGACCGTGTGACCCAGGCGACGATCCAGCATGGGGCCAGCGGCATCATCTACTGCGCGTGGCACATGCCCACCGTGCTGGATTACAGTTTCCATCCGCATATGCGCAGCGCAGACATGCGGCAGATGCTGAGCGATGCCCGCGCGGCGGTCCGCCTAATGCGCGGAATGCAGGTGCGCGCCCAGGTGGCCCTGGTGGAACCCATCCTGCCGGCCAGCCCGGCCGATGCCCAGTTCTTCAAGAACGACTACCGCAGCTTCGCCGGCTGGTACAAAGTGCTGGAATGCCTGCACCAGACGGTGGATGTCGTGACCCTGCGCGAACTTGAGGTCGGCCCGGCACCGCTCGATCCGTACGCCTGGGTCGTCGTGCCGGACTGCGCGTATCTGAGCCACACGGCGTGGCAGCGGCTGGCCGATTATGCCCAGGGGGGCGGCCGGCTCGTCGCCACCGAGCGGTTCGGGCTCTACGACGAAATCGGCCGCCCACGCGACGCGGCGGCCAGCCCCCTGCCCCGCTTGACACTGCCCGACTATGGACGGACCTACGGTGGCGATCCGCTGCGCGACACTCACGCCGGCAACACACCACCGCTGTTCCTGTGGCGCTGCGACAACGCCGCGGCGCAGGATGCGTTGGCAGCTGCTCGGCACGACATCCAGGATTATCTGGCACAGTCCGGTGTCGCCTCCCAGTTCGAACTCGTCGGCGAAAGCGCCGGCATCCGGGCTGTGTATTATGAAGGAGCGGGGTGCCGCGCCGTGTACCTGGTCAACGTGGGCCAGCAGGACTCCACCGGGGGAACCTTGCGGATCGCTGCCAGCGCCGCGGCCGAGTTCACGGTGTACGCCGATCTGAAACCGGTCGCATGTGCGGCACAACATACTCCCGCAGGGGCTGAACTGCCGCTGCCGCCGTTTCGATCCAGCTGCATCGTGATGATGCGCGAAGGAAGCCCGCCGACAAACACACCGACAAGCATACCGAGCAGCGAATAAGTCTCGCAGAAGAACACGCTCCAAGAACGCTCCAGACGCTCGCCATCCGTGGGACCGCAGCGTCCGGATCGTCCCGCGAATGCCCGTGGTCCCCTCAGCCTTACAGGAGACATCCGATGTCCAATGCTCGAATCACGCGCCACCTGGCGAGCGCCGTTGTTCTGCTGTGCTGCGCACAGGCTCTGGCCCAGACGTCACGTCCGGACACGATCCGCGACCGCATCTGGATCTGGGGGCATCCCGCCGGCGTGTACAACGAGAGCTTTCTCGCCAATCTGCCGCAGAAGTCCACGATTGAGCCGGTAGCTGCTGCGGATTACATGGGGATCCGCAACATGATCTTCGTACGTTACGACGGCAAGCCGGTGCCGCCGTTCGATGCGTACTACCAGCCTTTCCAGAAGCTCGATCGCGTCTACTGGTCGCTGGTCGGAGCGAGCGGTGTGACTTCTGCGGACGAGCGTGACCAGGTCTTCCAACTGGCTGAGAAGCACCAGAATGTCGTGGGCTTCATCCTGGACGACTTCTTCCGCTCGAACGCAACAGGTCCAGGCACCGACCCCGACACCGAGACGGGCGACGTCACGCCGTTCGAAGCGTCCCTGACGCCCCAGGAACTGCGTCTCCTGGCCCAACGGAAAGTGCGGGGAGAAAAGCTGCCGATCATGGCCGTTGTCTACACCGGACAGATTTCGCAGCGGGCGAAGGCACATGTGGCGGAGGTGGATCAGGTGTGCCTGTGGACCTGGCGGCCGGCCGACCTGCAGGATCTGGAAGGCAATCTGACAAAACTCGAGAAGCTGATCGGAGACAAGCCGGTGTTCCTGGGCTGTTACATGTACGATTTCGCCGATCAGCGTCCCTTGCCCGTCGAACTGATGCAGCAGCAGACGGAGCTGGGCTACAGATGGCTCCAGCAAGGACGCATCCAGGGCCTGATCTTCCTGGCCACGCCCAACGTGGACGTGGACCTGGAAGCCGTAGCCTGGACGCGGCAGTGGATCGCCCGGATCGGCGACCAGTGAAGCGGCGGGCGACGCCGCCAACATATCGAGATTTTCGTGGGATGTCAGTCCACGGAACACGACCGGCCCGGCCGCTGCACAGCATGCGGGCAGGCCGGTCGGTCGAGTGACGTCATGCGTCTTGCTCGTCGTCCGGATTGACATACTCAATGCCGTAGAAGTCGCACAGCAACTTCAGTTCCTGGCTGATGTCGCCGACTGCGACGGCCAGGTGATGCGCAAAGCCGTGTTCGAGGATCAACCGGTTCAACTTCGCCGGGCGGGCGACTTCCACATCGGCAGCTGCCACCAGCAGATTCTGCCGCGTGTCGGGGCGACTTTCGCCGGTGAACACCAACATCTTGAACCGGCCGTCGCTGTCCTGGATCATGCCGATGCCGGTTTTGACGCCGTAGCAGAACTGGCCGATGCAGGTCGGGCCGATCGACGCGCCGCTCTGCCGATCGGGACTGATCTCGCCGATCTGTGCGTCCTCCATCAGACAGGGGATCCCCACCCCGCAGTGCGCCAGCTGCACCACGCGTTGGGCCCCCACCTGATTGATGAAGTCGAGGCAGGCGGCCGGCTGGCCCGACAGCAGGCTGCCTATGCTCTGGCACACAGCGGTCGGCCAGTCGCCTTCGCAGGCGGCGGCGCGCACGACGCGTTCGGACAGCAGCCAGCCGATGGACAGGCAGGCCGCCATATTCTGGATCTGCATGATTTCGGGCCAGCAGCGGAAGGCAGCCGAGGTGAACCCATGCGCCTCGATCAAGGCCTTGAAGGCATGGTAGAGCCGGGCGCTCTTTCGCACTTTCTCCACCGTAGTCTGCAGCGTGAGCCCCTCGATCATCCGAGCGCACGTCTGGTCGACATCCTCCTGTGCAAATGCCACATCCCCCAGTTCCCCACTGGCCCGGCCCATTTCGAACGTTCTGAGCACGGCCGAGAAATCCACGGTCTCGATGCGTGTGCCGAGCAATCGCGCGTAGGCCAGCCGGTTACCATTGGCGCAGTGGAATCCGCCGGGCGCGTCGCCGAACCGGCCCAGCAGATCCCGCCGCTGCTCCCGGATGGTCAGCACAACGGACATCAGCCGCCGGAACTGCTGCTGGTAGGCCGGATCTTGAGGCCAGCCCGCCAGGGTGAACACGGGGCGGCCGATCTGCTTGCTCACGTAGTTGTTCATGATCAGGCCGCAGTAGGCGTTGGTTGTCCATTCCCGGTCGCCCAGGTCGATCTCTGGCGGCGCGGTGAGGATCAGCGGCAACCGGCTCAGGTACGGATGGATGGCCAGCGTCAGAAAGGCGTTGCCGTTGGGAAAGCCGCTGTCCAGGACCACATACGCATCCACCTGCTCGGCGGCAAACCGATCGGCCACAGCGGCCGCTTCGTGGGGTCCGAAGATCCGCTGCGGACAGACAAACGAATCGTCGCTGACCAGCCGGCCCTGCTTCAGTTCGTCGAGCAGCGAGCGGATCTGGCTCTCGGCCGCTTCCTTGCCACGGCTGCTGAACGCTCCAATGCTGTTGGAGACGACGCCGATCTTCGGTGCCTTGATGCTTGAATGGCTGTTGCTTGAATCGCTCACGGCATGGAACCTCCGCTACCGGTGATAACGCGCGCTCGGACGTCACAGACCTCGCCGCTGCTGGCCGGGTGCGCGGCAGCGCCGGGCACAACAACCGTGCCCGGCACAACAACCGCGGCGGGCCCCGTGTATCAGACCGCGTGCGGGCGGGGGCGTCAACACCGGCACGCCGGGGCCCGCGGTCACCGTGCGCGAATTCGGATGCTGGGTCGAACCGGCCTGGGAGTCAGGTTAGAATAGAGGGCTGTTTTGTCCCCTGTATCACAGCTTCGACAGACTGACCCTGGAGGGATTGTCACCATGAGCACCCATGAGCAGCACGTTACACCGCGGCGCGAGTTCATTAAGAACACTGCGCGGATGGCCGCCGCCTCTGCCCTGGCGGGCGTCGCCATTCCCCGCGTCTTTGCCGGTGAGGATAACACGATCCACCTGGCCCTGATCGGCTGTGGCGGCCGCGGCAGCGGCGCGGTAGCCAACGCCATGTCGGCCGGCGGGTTGGTGCTAGGGGGCAACGAAGGCACACCGGCGGCGGGCGGGCCAGTCAAACTGGTGGCCATGGCCGACCTGATCCCGGCGCGCATCGAGCAATCGCGCCAGGCGCTCACGGACATCCTGGGTGACAAGATCGACGTGCCGCCGGATCGGCAGTTCATCGGGTTCGATGCCTACCGGAAGGCGATCGACTGCCTGCGCCCGGGCGACATCGCGATGCTGACCACCCACGCCGGGTTCCGGGCTGTGCACCTCGACTACGCCGTCGAGAAGGGGGTCCACGTCTTCATGGAAAAGGATTTTGCGCCTGATCCGGGCGGCGTGCAGAAGATCCTGCGGGCCGGCGAAGCGGCGGAGAAGAAGAACCTGAAGATTGCGGCCGGGCTCATGGCCCGCCACTCGTCCGCCCGCCAGGCCATGATCCAGCAGATCCGCGACGGCGCCATGGGTGACATCCAGCTCATTCGCGCCTATCGCATGGACTCGGGCTACCACATGGCTCCGTTCCCCATCGGTGAGAATGAACTCATGTGGCAGCTCTACCCCGGGCACCCCTACGAGTTCCTGTGGTCGTCCGGCGGCGTGTTCATCGAACTGATGATCCATCAGATCGACGAGTGCTTCTGGATCAAGGACGCGTGGCCGGTCAGCGCGCACGGGGTCGGCGGGCGCTACGCGGGCAGCACCGACTGCAGCCAGAACCTGGACAGCTACTCGATCGAGTACACGTTCCCCGACGGCACCAAGGCGCTGGTTACCGGGCGTTACATCCCCAACTGCTTCAACGATTTCGTCACCTACGTCCATGGCACCAAGTGCGCCGGCGAGTTTTCGGGGAACATCCACGCGCCGTCGTCTAGAATCTTCAAGGATCAGCGCATCGATCCCAAGAACGTGGCCTGGAAGCCCGAGAAGGAAGAGATCAATCCCTGGCAGGCCGAATGGCACGTGTTGCTCGATGCGATCCGCAATGACAAGCCGCACAACGAGGCGCGCCGCGCGGCGCTCTCGAACCTCGGTGCGATCATGGGCCGGGCCGCAGTGCACACCGGTCAGATCGTGACCTGGGAACAGGCGATGGCGTCCACGTTCGAGTTCTGTCCGCACGTTGCCGACCTGAACGAGAACAGCCCCGCGCCGGTCCAGTGCGACGAACACGGCCGCTATCCCGCGCCCGTACCGGGCACGGATTGGCGGGAGATCTGAGTCGCCCGGCCCCCGGTGAATGGCGTTTCACGGCGTTGCACTGCTCAAGGCACGCCCGTCCCAACGGGCGAGACGGCCCCCGGCGGACCGGGCCGCCGACAGGAGCAGGCCTCTTGAGCAGTGCGCCGCGCCACCGCTGCCGCCACCGCGCACCACGCGGTCGGCTGCACAACGCGCCGCGATCAGCACCAACTCCGCGACGCGGCCGTGACAGCCTGACCGCACGGGTCGGCGCATCGCGGGGCACCCTCTACAATGTGTGGATTCGTGCAGGGCACGGTCCGCATGAGTTGGTCGTGCAGAGTTGCCGTGCGCCGGCAGTGCCTGAACGGAGTCTTCTATGCAGCAGGTCTTGTTTCTCTGTTCTGCTAACTACTACCGCAGTCGCTTCGCGGAACAGCTGTTCAACCATCTGGCCCCCGCCGCCGGCCTGGCGTGGCGGGCCGAATCGCGCGGTTTGCTGGTGGGACACTGGGGCGATGTCGGGACCATCTCCCACTTCACCGTGGACGCGTTGCACTCGCGCGGCATTCCGATCGCCGATGACCACCGCGATCCCCAGGCGCTGACCCGGGCGGACCTGGCCAATGCAGCCCTGGTCGTGGCGGTCAAAGAGCAGGAGCACCGGCCGCTGATGGCGGAGCAGTTCGCCGATTGGGCGGATCGCGTGGAGTACTGGGACGTGGATGACCTGGACTGCGCCGGCCCGGATGTGGCCCTGCCCTACCTGGAAGATCGAGTGCGGAGACTGGTTGCGCGGCTGCAGAGCGCGGCGTGAACCCGGCGAGTCCTCCCATGCAACGACATGGACCCTGGCAGATTCTGGCCCAGCACACGGTGTACGTGGACCCGTGGATTCACGTGCGCAAGGATGATGTAATCCGCCCCGACGGCCAGCCGGGCATCCACACCGTCATCCGTTTGAAGCCCGGTGTGTCGGTGCTGGCCATGAGCGACGACGGCCGCGTGTTCCTCACCGAAGAGTTCCACTACGGCGTCGGCCGCGTGACGATCGAAGCGGTCAGTGGCGGCATCGAGCCCGACGAAGATGCTCTGACGGCCGCCCAGCGCGAGTTGCAGGAGGAACTCGGAATCACCGCCGGCACGTGGACAGATCTGGGCGTGTGCGATCCGTTCACCGCCAACGTGGTTTCCCCCACCAGGCTGTTTCTGGCCCGCCACCTGACGTTTGGCGAACGCGCTCCGGAGGGAACGGAACAGATCCGCGCCGTCAGCATGCCGCTGGCCGAGGCCATGCAGCTGGTGATGGCCAGCCAGATCACCCACGCACCAAGTTGTCTCGCGATCCTCAAGGCGGCCCAGGTCACGCGCTGATCGGCATCCGACCGGCACGGCGCGCGCATGCCCGGCCCCGACCGGATCACTTGCGCCGGTAGATGATCAGGTCGGAGCAGCGTTTCTCCGGCAGGTGGATGGGCAACGCGGTCGCCAACTGCTTGCCTGTCAGAACGCCCAGCGGCCCGGACAGATCGGACACCACCTCGTACAAGGCCTCCGGGTTCAGGCCGCGCAACGCCACCTCGGCCACCGGATAGGGACACGCCGCGCGCCGGAACACCAGCAGCAGGCCGTGATCCAGGTCAGCCCGGTGGAACTGCGAACCGGTCCAGGCCCGCGCGTCGCGCGAGGACGGCAGCAGCGGATACCAGGCCCCGACCAGCAGGTGCCGGACGGCCAGGTACCGATCGGTCAGGACCTTGGCCCGCTCGACATCGAAGTCCGGGGCATCGGCAATCCACCCCAGGCACAATGACGAGGCGAGCGTGGAGTGGAAAGAATAGTCGTCCAACCGGTTGAGATGCGCCACGATCGTGTTGTTGGGCAGATACTGGCTGGTGCCCCACAGACTGTTCTGGTCTGTTTCGTTGTCGAACCAGTAGTCGGTCTTCTGGTGCAGATGCATGCGCATGACCGTTTCGAGGTCGATGCGGTGGCCGCCACTGGCACACTCCTCACGGATGCTGTCGGGCCAGGCGGCGGCGATCCGGTCCCAGAAGGCGTACAGCCCCGCGATGTACTTCATTTCGCTCACCCCCTGCCGATCCGCGGCATCGCTGTACCGCCAATATGGCAGCGGATCAATATTGAAATCCTGGCGGTAGAAGCGGAACCCGGGCAGCTGCATGAAGTC
>DAISIS010000038.1:5505-19242 GCA_036821925.1 Pirellulaceae bacterium | reverse complement strand
GGATACCCACCGGCGTGGACGCGGAGCACCGTGTGGCCGGAGACAGGTTCGCGCGGGCGTGCATCGCGCGGTGATTCGAGCACCAGCCAGCGGCAGTCCTTGTCGAGGATCTGGTTGCGCAGGACCTGCGCGAACTCCGGCGCAATCCCCTCCTCGCGTGTCCCGAACAGGATGTCGCCGATACGGCGGACGCTGGGTTCCGTGTAGTTGGCCGCGAGCTGAACCGCCTGCCGCGCCTCTTCCCCGCTCCAGCGTTCTTCCAGTTTCCGGCGCAGCCGGGGATTGTCGATCAGCACCTCGCGGAACAGCTCCCAGACCATCGCCCGAAACTCCGGATCGTCGACCACGCGCGACAGGTTGCGGCGGAGGGCGTCACGCACCAGTTCGTTGTCGGACACCTCCTCGAGAACCGCGCGCTGGACGGCAATCAGGTCGTTTGCGTGGCTGTTGAGCACGGGGATCCCTTCCTCGCTCACAAACCGGTTCCATTCCGCCTGCGTCAGATTCTTCTCCGGCAGCGGCGACCGGTCGTAGAGAAACCGCCAGCCGAATCGCCACAGCGAGGCGCGCTCGAACAACTCCTCGCCCACCTGGTTCGCCAGCGGCTCCGCATGCTTGCGGACGATCGGCCAGATCTGTTCGCGGAGCAGCGGGACCAGTTCGCGGTCCACCACGTCGTCCTGGTAGCGTCCTGCCAGTCGTTCCAGCGTCTCGCGCCGGCGCGACAGAGCCACCGTCAGATCCTCCTCCATCACCTGCAGCGCGTCCAGGAAGCCTCCCACAACGACCGGTCTGAGCGCCTGTAGGATCTCGGCGTGATAGGCCTGGTACGTGGCGGCGATTTCCTGCGCTATCTGCCGCTGGCGCGCCGGCGGCAGCATCGTCTCCAGCACCCAGCCGAGCGAGGTGGGGGTCGTGTAGTACGTCAGGTACGAGGCGCTGCAGAGGGGCGGTGCGTGCGGGTACAGGAGCGCTTCGGCCAACAGGCCGGCCGCCGCATCCGCGGCGGCCGCATCGGCCACCGACACGACGCGGCGGATCTCTCCCACCTGCTCGATCACGTCAGGAGGATCGACACGGTAGATCGGATCCCCCACTTCCACCGGCCAGTAGTCGTCGAACTGGATGCGCACCACCTGCCGTTCGGCCGACACGAACTGCCACAGGTCGGTCGCCACGCGATGCCCGTCCGCCTGCGGCGCAAACAGGTGCCCGTTGAGCCACCACCACAGCGCCCCGCCGGCTGCCAGCCAGATCACCAGGCCAATCGCGATGCGCACACGTCTCATGTTGTCTCTGTACAGGTCTCTAGTCCACCCCCGGCCGCTGCAGGATGGCACCGCGGATGTCCTCCGGCACCAGCTCGCTCATGTGCTGCACGATCCGGCCGGCGTGCGCGAACAGGCCGCGGTCTCGACCCGGCGCTACGTAGGCAATGCTGAACATGCCGGCCCGGTTGGCGGCCTCCACCCCCACGACGGCATCCTCCACGACGGCACACGTGGAGCACGGCACCTGCAGGCGCCGGGCACACGTCTGAAAGACCTCGGGATCCGGCTTCCCGCGCTGCACGTCCACCCCGGTCACCACCACGTCAAACAGGTCTCGCACCTGCAGCTGGTCGATGGTCAGCCACACGTTGGGAGGCGGTCCGGACGAGCCGGCGGCCAGGCCGAACCCGGCCTGCTTGAGCGACACGAGCAACTGCCGCACACCCGGGATTGGCCGGAAATCGGCCAGCAACATCTCGCGAAACAGTTCTTCCTTGCGATCGTCCAGATCCGCAATCTCAGCGGCTGACAGCTGGCGTCCCGGCCACAACTCCCGGATGATCTCCCGGGAGGTACGGCCAAAGGTGGCCCGGAACTCATCCTCGGTCAAGCGATGGCAGCCGCGTTCGTCCGCCAATGCCAGCCAGCTGTGGAAATGAGCCGTATAGGAGTCGACCAGCACACCGTCGACATCGAAGATCACGGTAGGGCGTGGGGAAATCATCGTCGGCCGGCAACTCACTCACTTCTCGGGCTGTGACTGGCAGGAAGTGTCATCCCCTGGATTGCCTTCGTCGGGGAGTTCGTCCATGAGGGTCGACGGACAGACTTCCTTTTCGCCGCACTCGCGACAGATGATGTGAATCAGATCTCCTCCGCCCAGTTTGAGATCGTAGGTCTGACACAGCTCATACAGCTTTCGCAGGTGTACACAGGTCATTGCGGCTCTCCCGTTGCGGCGCAGTTTTCGCGGGACGTGTCGCGACCAGGACCGGCCGTGGATCAGCGACTCACTTCGGACAATTCATTCTATCGGCTGCGGCCGGGACGAAACAGCCGGCTGGGCTGGCTGCGGGCCGCGGCGAGCGGCCGCAGAGGTGGACCCGCCTGCTCTGCCCAGGATCGCCGGCCGCCCACGGCCGGTGCTCGGCCGGTCGGACCCGGCCTCGCTCGATCCCCGACACAGCGGCCGCTTACCGTTGGGTCGCTGCGCTCGTCTCGCGAGAGGCCTGGCGCAGCGTGGCCGACAGCTTCTCGCGCAGCTGCTTCGGGCTCTGATAGCCCGTGATGGACTCCATGACAGTGCCGTTGGGCTGGATGACCACCACCGTGGGAAAGAGTCGCAGCCGGAGACGTTTCACCAGTTCCGGCTTGTCCTTCGCGTTCAACGTCACCGGGACGAATTCTTTCTCCAGATCGTGCTGGACCCCCTTGTCCCGGAGCGTCGTCAGTTTCATCCGCTGGCAGTGGACACAGCCGTCCATGGTGACAAACAGCAGCAGCGGACGTTGTTTCTCACGAGCACTGTTCCAGGCAGCGTCCAGGTCGCCGGCCCACTTCAGACCCTGGTTCGTCTGGGCCGGCTCGTTGGCAATGAGCGTGATCGTCGATACGAGAACGATCAACACGATTGGAACTGGTCGCCAGCGCGGTGTACTTGGCACGTCCTGTCTCCCCGATACGCAAAGGATCCATCCGATGGTGTGTCGGTTAGATTATCGACCAGCGCCGTAGGGTGCTCTGCAGGCAAGCTCGCGCAAACCGGTATATGAGCGCGGCGGCTCGGACAGCGCAATGACGCGATCTGCAAGGTCACTGCGATCGGCAGACTTTATCGCGCCACCCGCCCAGCCGCTCACCGGCTCGCCCAGCGCCGGCGGCACGTCCTGCGCGGTCTGCAAGGTCGACCCAGGCGGCACAGCTGCCACCGGTTGGACACCACTCGGGCAGGGCCTGCCGCCTGTCGAGCCGAAGCGGCGGGCCAGCGTTGGACGTCACTCCACGTCCACCCAACGTTGCTCCCGATGGCTCTTGAGGATGGCTTCACACAACAGGATCTCGCGATGGCCGTCAGCAAAGGTGGGAAACGGCGGCGGCAGCGTCATATCCCCCTGCGCGATGTACTGGTAGAAGTCCCGAAAACACTGTTTGAACGTGTCGTGAAATCCTTCCGTATGACCGCCCGGATAGCTGGTGAAGTGCCGCGCCCGGTCGCTCATCAAGGCCGGATCCCGCATCAGCACTTGATTGGGGCGGTCGCGCGAGCCGAGCCAGAGCTCGTTGGGCGATTCGCTGTTCCAGGCCAGCGCCTGGCGGGCACCTGCAATCTCGAACCGGAGGCAGTTCTTGCGTCCGGCCGTCACTTGCGACACGAACACGCAGCCGTGTGCGCCGCCGCGGAACCGCAGCAGGACGCAGCCGTAATCCTCAGTGTCGACCGGCACCGGTTCCGTCGCCGCCGGGGCCGCCCCCCGACCGCTGAACGTCTCCACCACACCCGTCGGGCGCTGCCGCTGCGGGTGGATCGTGCTGAGGTCGGCGCAGACGGACGCCACCTCCAATCCGGTCACGGCGTGGATCAGGTCGAGCCAGTGGGTGCCGATGTCAGCGATCGCCCGCAGCGCGCCCCCTTCGTCGGCCAGCACGCGCCAGTTGAAGTCGGTATCGTAGACCAGCCAGTCCTGGACGTAGCTGCCGGTGACGTGCAGCAGCCGGCCCAACTGGCCGCCGCGCGTCTGCTCCGCCGCCTCGACGCACAGCGGATAGTAGCGGATGTTGTAGTTCACGCCCGCCGCACACCCGGACTGCGCCGCCAGCTTCACCAGCTCCGCCGACTCGCGGCTGTCCATCGCCAATGGCTTTTCGCACAGGACGTGCTTGCCCTTGGCCAGCGCCTTCTTCGTCATGTCGTAGTGGAACCGGTTCGGCACCGCGATGTGGATCGACTGTACCTGATCGTCGGCCAGCAGTTCATCCAGCGAGGCATACGCCTTGGGTAACCCCAGCAGCGCGGCCGCTTCACGGCTGCGCACCGGATCTGCATCCAGGATTCCCGCGACAGGAATTCCCACGCGCCGGAGTGCTTCGACATGCACCGGGCCGATGAACCCGGATCCGATGACCGCAGCTTGAATCGTGCTCATGCCTCCTAGCCTACCGGGTTGCCCGCCAAACTCAATCCCCGTGGGACAGGCCGCCCGCCTGGCAGGCCGGACGCTCATCCCACCATGCGGCGGTGGAGTCTGGTGTCCGCCCACTGGACGAACACGCGGTAGAGGCGGCCGCCGAGCGACTGGTACGGGTGGACGGCGACCAGCGCGCGCTGCCCGGCGCGCACGCACTGGCTGGCCGCCGCGTCGAGTGGCATGATGCCCGTGAAGCGCGGCGCGAGCAGCTCATAGGTTTCCGCCCCTGCCTGGGCCGCGGCGTCGCTGCGCTGACGCACCGCCAGGGCTCCGCCATACGGCGCACAGAGCGACGCGTCGAGAGGCAGCAGGGTGGCACGCGGCTCGATCTTGGCCAGCGGCGCCTGCAAGACCGCAGATCCCGCCAGGTAGGCGCGCAACGGGCTCGCGAGATGCTCGCGAAACGTATCGATGTCCTGCTGGGCGATCGACAGCCGAACCTCCTTGGCCGTCTCGTTCCCGATCGCCAGCAGCACACTGCCCCGGTCCAGGTGCCGGCCGAGCAGGCGTGGCAGGTGGCGGCCAATCACGTGCCCGGAGCAGGATGCACGCACGACGAGGCTGTCCACCTGGGCCTGTTTCTCCGCCCGGCGGTTCTCCAGCGCCCGCAGATTCTCTTCCTCGGCCTGCGCCTTGGCCAGCGCGCCGTGCTGTGCATGCACTCGATGCTGGAGCTGGCTGTCGACAATCGCCAACTTGAGGTCCGCCAGTTCGTGCTCCAATGCCGGGTTGGAGAGCACGACCAGCACCTCGCCCGCCTGGACCTGCTGGCCACTATCCACGCGGACCTCCACGACGAACCCCGCGCTGCCGGTTCGCACGATGGACTCCGGCGCATAACGCACGATCGCCGGGGCAACCACCGTGCCGGGCCACGGGATCACCAGCAGGGCAGCGCCGGCCAGCGTCAGCGTGCCCCCCAGCAACGCAATGCCACGCATCCACCGGACCGGCGTGAGAGCCGGATCCCGGACCAGTCGGACAAGCCGGCGCAGGATGGAGCCGCACCACAGCAACACGGCCAGGCAGGAGAGAATGATGCCGGCGCCATCGAGCAGCGTCGCTGCGGTCAGCACCAGCCCCACGAACACAGTGTAGCGCCACATCAGCGCAGCGGCACCGTAGCACCGTACAAACACGCCGCGCCACCCGGCCGGCAACGGCGGCCGCGACCCGGTGCCGAACAGCAGCCGGCGCACACGGCTGGTGACGCAGTGCTGTCCCTGGGAGTACAGGTTGGGCAGCTCGAGCAGGTCGGACAGGATGTAGTAGCCGTCGAACCGCATGAGCGGGTTGGCGTTGAACAGGACGGTCATGACGCTGGCCGTGGTCATGGTGTTGAAGCAGACGTTGCTCACGACCCCCGGCTCCACGCGGGCCCACACCAACGTCGCGACGGCCGCGCAGAACAGCTCGACGTACATGCCGGCAGCAGCCACCTGGATGCGGGCCCACTTGGACGGCAGCCGCCACGTCGACGTCACATCCACGTAGGCCAGCGGCGCCAGCAGGATGAAGATGACGCCCGCTTCGCGGACGTCGCCCCCCAGACGCTTGCAGGCGACAGCATGGCCGCACTCGTGCAGCGTCTTCAGGATGATCCAGGCCACCGCGAGCCAGAGCCAGTTGTGCACGGCCAGCACGCCGGCCGACGCTTCGGACAACCGCTGGCTGGACAGCACCAGATCTCGCAGGGCCCAGCTGAGCGTGAGGCACCAGCCCAACATCGCCGGGAAGGAGAAGCACCAGCCCAGCCAGGAACAGATTGTCTCCAGGTAGCGATCTGGATGCAGCAACGGCACCTGGACCGACAGCGGACTCAGCCGCCTGCCCGCGCGGCGCGTCGCCCCCCGTGCGGACCGCTGCCAGGCCGGATCCGCGGCCGAAACCGCCTGATCCTGCGCCAGACCCGTGTGCACGACCCATTGGCAGATCGCCAGGGCGTCCGCTTCGGCCAACACGCACGCGGGGCACGCCGCGCGTGTCGCGCGCAGCACTTCACCCACCGTAGCCCGGCCATCCAGCAGCGAAATGAACGTGTACTCCACGACCCCAATCCGGAAGAACCGCGCGCTGAACGGGTCCTCAACGACGTAGTACGTCTGTTGGCCAAACTGCTGCGGGCGGAAGCTCAGATCCGCGCGCAGCGCCGGCACGGGTGCGTCCAGACTGCTGACCAGCGGCAATTCGGCGGGCATACGTTCCATTCCAGTCGCACCTCTCTGGCTACCATCCTCCCAGCCGCCGCACACGGGACCACGGTTCGTGAAACAGGATCCATCCCAGGCGCCGATAGCCGCTCGACACGCGGGCCGATCCGTGCATGCCCGGGCGCAGCCATCCCTGCGGGTTGTCCAATTCCATGTCCGCGACAAAGACACTGTCGTGGTCGCGTGTTTCCGCCTGCGGATGAATGCGTTGAAGGACACCTTCGATCGCCTGAGCGGGACAGGCGTCGAGACTCACCGTCACGGGCATCCCCGGTTGGACATAGGAGATGTCCTTCTCCGGGATGCTGACTTCAAAGACCATTTTTTCGAGGGGCGCGATTTCGAAGAGCGACTGTCCGATCGTCAGCGGTGCGCCTTCCGCTTTCTCCAGATCGCCGGTCACTACGATGCCGGCAAGCGGGCTGCGCACGGCCAGGTTGGCCAGGCGGTGTTCGAGCAGCTGCATCTGGAGCTGCAGGCGCTGCATCTCCAGTTCCGCCACCTGGGCACTGCTGGTCTTGTGGGCCGCCATGGCTGCATCCCGTTCCTTCCTGGCCCGCGCCAGATCGGCCTTGAGTCCCGCCAGCTCCCACTGGATCTCGCGCGGGTCCATGCGGGCCAGCACAGCGCCGGCCTGGACGACATCGCCCGGCGCGACGAGGCACTTCTCCAGCGTGCCGTCATACGGTGCCACCACGAAGCGCCGCGTCACCGGCTGTACCTGACAGTGGCACCGCACGCGATGCGGAACCGGCACGGCCAGACCGGCCAGGACAACCACAGCTGCCAGCAGCACAGCGCGTCCGCGCCAACCGGCGCAGCGCCGCGCCAGCTGGCGCAGCGCGCGTGAGGCGAAGGAGCGCTGGGCGCGCTGCAGCGCACCGAGGACTGCCGCCAGTGCCGCCGCGTGGTGCTCGAACAGCCGCAGCGCCCAGGGCGCAGGCTCGTCAATCAACTGGATCAGGCCGACAATGCGGCCGTCTCCATCGCGCAGCGGCAGACTGGCCACGCACTGGGCGCCCAGCAGCGAGACCAGTTTCTGGTGGGCCAGCAACGCGTGACGCTGGGATGCGTCGGGCGGCGGCCAGGAGGTGCAGCAGCCGCGCAGCAGCGCTTCGTTCAGCGCGTCCTGCACCGCATGGACCAGTCCCGAGTGGACGTCGAACCGCACGACCCCCGACAGACCGCGGAGCCGGCAACGCCGGCGGCGCGATTCGCACAAGCCCACCGCTACACGCCCGCATCCCAGAAACTGCTGGAGCCGGTTCGCCAGGAGGCGGCATGCATCGGCCGGGTCCCGGCATTGCAGCAGTTGCGTGATCGCCCGAATGATGAACTCCGCCTGCGCCGCCGCATCCTGCGCGCTCCCCGTGCTCGCTGCACGGTCCGCGCGGGGTGCCGGCAGGCCCTGCGACCATGCCTCGACCACCCAGCCTTCTGCGCCAGCAGACAGTGTGTTGCTCATCGCCGTGCGTCCCCCAATCGCCGCCAGCCTGCGTCTGCGTCTGCGTTCACGACCCGCTGCGGGCTGCGCTGGACACGCCCTCCAGCTGCAGCGTGCATCGCTCCCCACTGCGATACCGCCCGGCGGGGTTCGCAATCCGCACCTTGACACGCGTGGTGCCGCTTTCCGCATCTGTGACGGGGGCGATGGTCTCCACCTGGCCCTTGACCAACTGGTCCGCACCGTCGACGTACACCGTGACCACATCATCGGGGTGCAGGCGCGCGGCATCCAGGCTGGGGAGCGAGAACGTGGCGAGCAGCGGGTCCAGAGCCACAATTTCCAGAACGTACGGGTCGTTGGGCGCCACAAACTCGCCCTCGTCTTTGCGCAGTACGCTGACGATCCCGGACAGCGGTGCGAGGATGGAACGGCGCGCCAGCTGTATCTTCGCCTTCTCGTACTCCAGCCGCTTGACTTCCATGAGCTCCTCGGCCGACAGGACCCGGGCGTCCGCCATCTGCACGTCCGCCGCCGCCCGGTCAACTTCCTCCTGCCGCGCGTGTCCCTGCGCCCGCAGCGCATCGAGTTTCTCCCATCGATCGCGCCGCAGTGCCAGTTCCACCTGCGCTGCCTTCAACGCGCTCTGCGCGCGCATCGACTCGTCGGCAATCGCCAGCACGGCCAGGTAGAGGTCATCGTCAAGCCGCGCAATCACCTGCCCTTTCTCGACGGCGGTTCCCTCCCGCACCTCAATCGATTTGATCGTGCCCGTCTCGACCGATGCCACGTTCACCTGCCGATAGGGCTCAGTGAACCCGTCGAACTCGTTGCCCTGCGCCAGGCTGATGCCGAGGAACGTCAGAGCGCCGGTGAGCCAGGCCAGCCAGGTATGCGCGGCAATGTGCATTGAGACCGACCGCGGACGACAACAGGTGTGGTGTGTGTTCATGGCGGTGCGATTCATCTCTGACAATCGTTACAGACCGCACCATCACCCCAAGGTGACAGCGTCGCTGCGCAAACGTAGCTCACCATTCAGAGGCAGGCGACCAGGAGCGCGCGGAGATCCACTAGCGGAGCTGCGTGGCAGACGCGGGGATGCGGCCCAGGCGCGTCTCGGCAGGGGGCAGGGCGGCGCCCGGCGCAGCCCGGCCGGGCCCCTTCTGGAACTGCAGCTGCGGCAGCCCCCCCTGGCAGAACCGGACCGCCTCCACCCCCTCGTGCTGCAACAGGGTTCCGGTAGCCCGTTTCAGCTTTGTCTGGCTGACGGTGTAGAGGTGTTGGGCCAGCGCGAAGCCGTATTCCTCGGTCACGAGTCGATCCTGGGCGTCAAGCACGTCTTCCAGCAGCAGGCTGGCGGAGCGGTCTTCGCCCGACATGAGCTGCCAGCGTTGGGAGGCGTAGTCCACCTCCGCCTGCGCGGCCAGCATCGCCCGGTACTTGCCGACCATTTCCTGGTAGGTCGCGGTGACATCCCGGACGGCGATTTCGACTTCGGCCGACAGCACTGCGATCGTCTCGTCGAACTGCTCGGTGACCTGCCGCAGTTCGAGGCTGCGGCGTTGCAGGCGGGCCTTCGCCGCACGCCGGTGCAGGGGCACTTCGAATACGAGACCGGCCGAATAGCTCGGTTCCCCCACGCTGAACTGATCGGACCACGCTTGCCCGATGTCGTAATCGGTGTCGATGCCCATCACGTAGGTTTCCAGCACCAGATCGAGAGCGGGCAGCAGCTCGTTCTTCGACATCTTCAGTCGCACACTGGCTGCACGAATCTCATGCGAAGCCGCATCGATCTCCGGACGATGCTGGAGGGCCGTCACCAGCGCGTCCGGCAGGCTGACCTCCACCCGGACGGTCTCGGGCGGATCTTGCGGGATCAGTTCCGCGTGCGGATTGGACCGCAGATCGGGTGCGCTGGTGAGCGCGCGCATCCGGGCCTCGATATTGCGGACGCTGGCCGCCGAGCGTACCAGTTCGGCCTGCCGCGCCGCCACGGCAGCCCGGGCCCGGACGATCTGACTCTCCAGGGCGTCCACGCCGCGTCGCTGTTCGAGTTCGACAAGCACCGCGCAGGCGCGTTCCAGGTGCTGCCGCTTCTGGACCAGCGCCGAACGCTGCAGGTACAACTCCCAGTACGCCTCGGCAATGTGCGTCAGTTGCTGCTCAAGTGCGGCTGTGGTCTGGTCCATCGCGACAGTCGTGTCCAGATCCGCCAGGATGATCAGCGACGTGTTGTAGGCGCGGCCGAACCCGTTGAGCAGCGGCTGATCGAAACTCAACACCAGACACGAATTGCCCTGCTGTTCCGGCGTGAAGAAACGGGAGTTGCTGTTGCGCATGCCGATTTCCTGCGAGACTTCCCACGAGCCTCCCAGCGGCGTCCGTTTGCGGAGCCCGGCAGAAAAGGCGAAGTCTTCGTCCCGCAGGCGGGGCGGTCCGCCCGTTTCGAGCACGTTCCCGATCGGCTCGCTCTTGCGGAAAAACTTCGACTCGGCAAACGCGCGCACATCGAACGTCGCCTGCGCTTCCACCACCGCCGTCTCCTGAATCAGCACATCCTCACTCACCGCCCGGACACGCGGTGAATAGGCCAACGCACTGATGATCAGCGCGTCGAGATCCACCTGGTGCACACGCGGCGCGGCGCGCAGCGGCTGCAACACCGACTGCCGCCACCAGGGCACATACCCGGCCGGAATCTCCTCGAACAGTGCGTCATCCTCGTGCTGTTGGAGCGGGGCAGGCAGGTCCGCCGGGAGCTGGGGCAGGTCGACCGCCTCGTCGTCCGTCGACACCCGGCCCCGCGCTCGCCACATATCGCCGCCGGCGGCCTCCGTCTCCCGACGGCCCGAGCGCACCGCGCCAGTCGGCGCGCGGCCGAAATCGGCGGCGTCCACCACCGGCGCCATCCGCCGCCCTGGGACACCAGCCACTCCTTCCGCACCCCACGCCGTGGCACCCGGGGTGAGCAGGCAGAACAGCAGCGCCAGCGTGCTGCTCTCCCGTGCCCGAACCAGAATCCTGACCATCAATCGCCACGTCATGCCAGATCACCGGCATCCCATGCGATGCCGCTTGTCGGAAAGCCACCCGGTCATCCACGATCGCACGATCGTGCACCATCTGTCTCATTCGTCGCGCCACCGACAGTCTCCGCAGCGTCACAACCGCCTCGTCCGGCAATACCCGCACAACCGGCCGCCACAGCCCCTACAACCCGCACCCTTTCACATGACGGGCAGGCAACCACGGGCCGGCAGACTTCCCGCCCGCAACATACTGAATCGCTGAAGTATCATTTCAGAGGCTGGTGAGACCAATCGGCTGTGGCTACGCCGCCCCCCCCCTGCGCCACAGCGGCTTCAAGTCGTTGACCTCCGGGATTGCATCTATGATCTGGCACCTACTGCGGCAGCGGACCCCGTCCACGATTCTCCGCCGGATGAGCGGTGCGCCGCAGCCAGCCACCAATGGCCTGGCTCTGGAACTGACCGAGTTGGAGGACCGCATTCTGATGAGCGCCACGCCGATGGCACCGGATGCCATGGCGGATGCAGATCTCGACGAACCGGTGGATGACGCTGACGGCACCTCCCTGGACCTGCAGGGGCTGGATGCAGCCGAGGCGGCGGCAACTCAGGTCACGACGGACCCGACGCCCGCGGATCCCGCCAACGCCCAGGAGTGGCTGGAGAGCGTGGCGGCGGCCAGTGATCGGCACGAACTCGCGTTCGTCGACACGTCAGTCGACGGGTACGAGGAATTGCTGACGCAACTGCGGGACCAGCAGGATGCGGCCAGCAGCCTGGACATCGTGCTGCTCGATAGTGGCCAAGACGGCATCGAGCAGATCACGCGCGTGCTGGAGCAATACGATCAAGTGGACACCATCCACTTCCTGTCCCATGGCACGCAGGGGGCTGTCAAACTGGGGAGCACCTGGTTCGACGCCGATCGTGTCAGCGGCTATGCCGGCATGATCGCCGGCTGGAGCGATGCGTTGGCGTCTGATGCCGACATCCTCTTTTACAGTTGCGATCTGGCCGCCTCGCCGGACGGCCTGATGCTGCTCGATGCCATCCACTCTCTGACCGGCGCCGACGTGGCCGCCAGCGTCGATGCCACCGGACACCTCGATCTCGGCGGCGACTGGGAACTGGAGTATACCCTGGGCACCGTCGAGGTGGCCGGACTGCTGGGCCCAGAGGCGCAGAGCCAGTGGTTGCACCTCATGTCAGCGACCTACGTCCGCGACGACTTCCTGCCACATAACTACACCGGTAACACTGGCCTGGTGAACTGGGCCAGCGACTGGTGCGAGGTCGGCGAATCCGACGGCCCAAGTTCGGGGAAGGTCCGCGTCGGCCACGCAGACTTCGGATGCGGCGACAGCCATTGGCTACGTCTGAATCCCGATGATGGATTCGGTGCATACCGTGACGTGGACCTGACTTTGGCCACATCCGCAACACTGTCTTTCGGCTACCTGCGCGCGATTTCAGGTACTTGCCAACTGCATGTGGACGTTTCGATCGATGGCGGCTCAAGCTGGACACAACTGGCCGCGATCGATGCGACTACCGGGTACTCGATCGTCACAACCTCCCGCGATCTGTCCGATTTCGTCGGTTCAAGCGCGCGGGTGCGTTTCATGATGCAGGGCAGCGGCGGCGGAGGCACCTACCTGGATGCTGTGCAAGTCGAGTACGAAACGGCCGCTCCTCCGCCAGAGAACAACGCACCGGTTTTGAGCAGCGGCGAGCTGTTCACGCTCTCTGACATTCTGGAAGACGACTACAACAATGCCGGCGATACAGTGGTCGCGATCTTGGCCAGCACAGACGAAGATCGCACCACAGACGTTGACCTCGACGCCCTGGAGGGCATCGCTGTGATCGCCGTTGATGACACGCACGGACAGTGGCAGTACGATGCCAATGCAAACGGGAACTGGCTGGCCTTTGGGCCCGTTGGCGATCAGTCCGCAGTCCTTCTGGGTTCCGACTCCCTGATCCGATTTGTGCCTGCCCAGAATCAGACGGGCTCCGGGGGACAAATTCAGTTCCGGGTCTGGGACCGAACCACTGGCGATGTGGGGGACGTTGGGTGCGACGTTTCTGAGAATGGTGGGCACTACGCGTTCAGCTCGGCAACCGGTGATGCCACCATCTCCGTCACCGAAGTGAACGACGCCCCCACGCTCGTCGTACCGGCCACCCTCAGCGGACAGGAAGACACCCCGCTGGACATCACCGGCATCACGGTCGACGACCTCGATAGCGGCGCTGGACAGCTGCAGGTCACCCTCGCCGTCCAGCACGGACGACTCACCCTCGGCACCACCACCGGACTCGCCTTCAGCGAGGGGGACGGCACGGCCGACGCCGTCCTGATCTTCACCGCAGCGCGGGACGACATCAACACAGCGCTGGCCACGCTCACCTACCAGGCCGACCTGCACTACAACGGCGACGACCTGCTCGACGTCGCGGTCAACGATCTCGGCAACACGGGCGGCGGCAACCTGAGCGCCGCCGACAGCGTCGCCCTGACCATTGCGCCCGTCAACGACGCCCCCACGCTCGTCGTACCGGCCACCCTCAGCGGACAGGAAGACACCC
>DAISIS010000038.1:0-5405 GCA_036821925.1 Pirellulaceae bacterium | reverse complement strand
CAACACGGGCGGCGGCAACCTGAGCGCCGCCGACAGCGTCGCCCTGACCATTGCGTCTGTCAATGATGCGCCTGTATCGGTGCCGGACAATTACTCGGTGCGCGGCGACGAGGTTCTGACAGTTCAGCCTGGCGGCATTCTGAGCAATGATACAGATGTGGATGTCGACGTGTTGACGGCCCGACTCGTGCGTGGACCTCTGCACGGAGAACTGGTTCTGCATGCTGACGGTTCGTTTGTGTACAAGCCCGACCCGAGTTTCATCGGTGTCGACACATTCACGTACGTGGCGACGGATGGAGACGCTGATTCTCAACGTACGCACGTCGCCATCAACGTTCTGGTGCCCTCATCGCCGGTCGATCCGAATACTGAGCACTCCAATAACGACACGTCCTCGGGCAATTCCGGGCCCCAGGGTCCTCCGGGAGCGGGAACGCCTCTGGATGCGTTGGGCCTGCACGTGGTGTCAAACGCCGAGTTGCCCAGCACCGTGTCCGAACGGGAGCATGCGGAACAGCTGCCGACCCGGGAAATGCAGCAGCGTCACAACGATCCGGAGGACAGTGCGGACGCGGCTCTCACCACCATCGACCCGGGCTATTTGTCGTTGGCCGAGCATGACGCGTACTGGGTACGGCCGGCCGCCCGTTCTCGCACGGCAGACGACGTGATTGAAACGGTGCTGGCCACGATCGAGACCGTGCCGCTCCCGACCACTGCAGACGTGATCGCCCCTCTCGTGACGGCCGCACAGACCGAACTGGCCGACCTGGGCGCGTTGCTGAACGATCACAGCCTGCTCCAGCGCTGGATGATCGGATCGGCGGTTGGCGTGACGACCGGCCTGACCGTCGGTTACGTGTTCTGGACGGTGCGTGCCGGCTACCTCCTGACCGGACTCATCGCGCAAGTGCCGGCGTGGCGGTTCGTGGACCCCCTGCCGATCCTGGGTTCCCTGGCAGGCGCGGCGGGGCCCGGGGACGCGGAGTCTCTGGCATCAATTGCCGAGGCGAGTGGCAACGACACGTCACTGACCTCTTGAACGGTGGGGGTGCGGGACACCTGCACGGTGCCGGGTGGGGGGGAGGACTGTGTTGATCGCTACAGACGGCACAGGGCATGCGGCCTGATTACACGGGACGGCCGCTGCCATCGCTTCGTTCGTGCGGGAGACCAGCACGCGGGTTCTGGAGCAGTTCGTGCGCGCAGGTTCCGCAGCGTATGTTTGGAGGACTGACTGCATCACCCTGACATGCGGAACCTGGACGGATGTTCTCGGCACGATCGCGCATCGCAATTGGCATCACGAGCACAGTGGTCAGCGTTGTGTTGATCGCGATGAATGTCGGCATTCTGCCCGACTACCGCACCGTCGCCATGCGCGGACGCGTCCAGCTGTGCGAGGCGATCGCCGCCAACAGCTCGCTGATGGTGCGTCAGCGCGACTTGCGGCGGATGCAGGCGATCCTGGAGATGGTGGTTGCGCGCAACGACGACATTGTCTCGGCCGGCGTGCGGCGTGAGGATGGCAGTCTCGCCGTCGAGGTCGGGAACCACGCGACCACCTGGCGGCCGCTCGTGGACGGCAAGTCGGTACCGACGCAGATCACGGTGCCGATCCAGGCCAACAACCGGCGCTGGGGAGACGTGGAGCTGGGCTTCCGGCCCCTATCGCCGCCAGGCTGGTGGGGGCACATCGCCAACCGTCAGGTTCTGTATGTGGTGTTTGTCGGGACCGTGACGTTCCTGCTTTCGAGCCTCTTCCTGCGCAAGGCGCTCCAGCATGTCGATCCTTCGAAGGTCGTGCCAGGCCGTGTCCGTTCAGCGCTCGACACGCTGGCGGAAGGCCTGCTGGTGCTCGACGACAACTTTCGCATCATGCTGGCGAACCAGTCGCTGGCCGAGATCGTCGGCGAGCCACCGGAGCGGTTGATGGGGCGCCGCGCGGCGGACCTGCCCTGGGCCTTCGCCCCGGTAGCCGGCCAGCTGGAGTACCCCTGGGAAACAGCCATTCGCGAGGAATTGCCGCTGGTGGGCGTGATGATGCACCTGGTCGATCGGGACCAGAAACGCCGCTCGTTCATGGTCAACTGCACGCCGATCCCCGGCAACGACGGGAAAGTGCGGGGGGTGCTGGCGAGTCTGGAAGACGTGACGCAGCTGGAGGAGACACAGCACGAATTGAGCCGTTCCAAGGAGGCGGCGGATGCCGCCAACCAGGCCAAGAGCGAGTTCCTGGCGCGGATGAGCCACGAGATCCGCACCCCCATGAATGCGATCCTCGGCTTCACCGACGTGCTGCGACGCGGATTCGAAAGCAGCGAGCTCGAACGACAGGAGTACCTCGACACGATCCATGCCAGCGGGGAACACCTGCTGAACCTGATCAACGACATCCTGGACCTTTCCAAAGTCGAAGCCGGGCGCCTGGAGGTCGAACGGATCCGCTGCTCGCCCCTGCAACTCATCCACGAAGCGGTCACCGTGCTGCGCGGTCAGGCCGAAACGAAAGGGCTGGCGCTCACCTATGAAGCGTCTGACGGGCTGCCGGAATATGTGCAGACGGATCCCGTGCGGTTCCGGCAACTGCTGACCAACCTGATTGGCAACGCCCTCAAGTTCACCGAACGGGGAAGTGTGCGCGTCGTGGCCCGGTTATTCGAACCCCCGGACGCTCAGCAGCTGGTCGTCGAAGTGATCGACACCGGTATCGGGATTCCCGACGATACGCTCGAAAGAATCTTCGATCCTTTCGTCCAGGCAGACACCTCTGTCACGCGGCGGTATGGCGGCACGGGACTGGGGCTGGCCATCAGCCGGCGGTTTGCAGAGGCCCTCGGCGGTGACCTGACCGTACGGAGCGAAGTGGGAACCGGCAGCGTCTTCGTCTTCACGATCGCGACCGGACCGCTGGACGACGTGCGCATCGTGACCGTCGACGAGTTGACGCAGAACCTTCGCAAGACGACCGCCGGGGGCAATATTCGAGGCCAGCTGCCGGGCGTTCGCATCCTGGTCGTCGACGACGGAGACTCGAACCGGAAACTCATTGGCCTGGTGCTGAGCCGTGCGGGCGCCACCGTGCAGTGCGCACGGCACGGCAAGGAAGCTGTGGACATCGCCAGCAGGACTCCGTTCGACCTGGTGCTGATGGATATGCAGATGCCGGTCATGGACGGGTATACCGCCACGCGGATTCTCCGCCAGCAGGGCTTCACCAGACCGATCATCGCCCTCACGGCCGACGCCATGAAAGGCATGGAGGTCAAGTGCCACGCGGCGGGCTGCACGAGCTATCTCACCAAACCGATCGACATGGACAAGCTGGTGAATTCGCTGGCCCACACACTGTGTGAAGACGGATACGAGTTTGCGCCGGCCGATCCGGCGATCGCTGCCCCCACGTCGCTCCACAGCCTCCGGGGCCGCCCCATCCACTCCACTCTGCCAGCTGACGATCCCGACTTCTGCGAGATCATTGCGGAATTCGCGGTGCGTCTGCGACAGCAGCTGGCGGCCATGCGAACAGCATTCGAGGCCGGGGACTACGAGGAGCTGGCCCGCCTGGCACACTGGCTCAAAGGGTCCGGTGGCATGGCCGGCTTCCAGGAACTCACGGACCTGGCCCAGGAGCTTGAGAAGCGGACCAAACTGCGGGCTTCAGAGGAGCGAATCGGCGAGTCGCTGGGGGACATTGAGTTGGTGGCCGCCTGCATCGTCGTGCCGCCCACGCCGCTGGCTGCCTCGGAGGGAGGGACACGACGCACATAACCGGCACATCAGCCCAGAACCGTTAGAGATTGCGCCGAATCGCCAGGTTCCCCGATCCGGCGCCGCAGCCAGCGGCCGACAATACTCTATGCTTCCACAGCGGGTGGCTTCTCCGGCCTGGAGACCGGCAGATGTGTGGCACCCCGCATCCATCCCCGTACGACCAGGCACGTTCATCCCTGACGCACCGGAAATCAGGGCGCAACCCGGCATGACCTACGATTCCGACTCTGCAACTGTACTGGATGATCCCGTCACCACAGAGCGTCTCGAGGCCGCACTGCAGCTGGTGTCCGAAGCTGCGGCGGAAGACGCCGAGCGGGCGGTGAGTCGCGATACCACCAAGTGCGCCAAGATCATGATCGTGGACGACGAGCCGCTCAACATCAAGGTCGTCCAGAAGTACCTGCAGCGTCACGGATACACGCATTTCGTCACGACGTCTGATGCGACCCAGGCCATGGAACTGTTCCGGGCGGAGCGGCCGGACATCGCCCTGCTCGACATCATGATGCCCGAAGTGAGTGGCATCGAGATCCTGCAGCAGGTCCGGGCAGACCGCCAGGTCAGCCGGATGCCGGTGGTGATCTTGACGGCCGTCGGCGACGCGCGCATCAAGCAGAAGGCGCTCGAGCTCGGTGCCACCGATTTCCTGACGAAGCCTGTGGATCCGAGCGAACTGGTGTTGCGGGTCGGCAATGCGCTGGTGGTCAAATCCCACTACGATCACCTGGCCGACTACTCGGTGCAGCTGGAGCGGCAGGTCCGCGCGCGGACCGCTGAACTCATGGCTTCACGGCGCGGCCTGGTGCAGGCGCTCGCGCGGGCGGCCGAATACCGGGACAACGAGACAGCTCATCACATTGTGCGTGTCGGACGGTACGTGGGCCTCATCGCCCACGAGCTGCAGATGCCTGAAGAGATCGCCGAGTTGCTGGAGGAGGCCTCCTTGCTGCACGACGTGGGGAAGATCGGCATCGCTGACGCCATCCTGCTCAAGCCCGGCCGGCTGACGGAAGCTGAATACGGGATCATGCGACAGCACTGCGCCTTCGGCCGGCGGATCATCCAGCAGTCGATCGAGGGCCACTGGGAACGGCACGGGACGCGGAGCCAACTGGAGCTGGTGGAGCCGGGCAACGCCATCGCGTGGCTCATTCCCGTCGCCGCCATGATCGCTCAGACACACCACGAGCACTGGGACGGCGGCGGCTACCCGCTGGGGTTGCGGGGCGAGCAGATCCCCATCGAAGGGCGGATCACCGCCGTCGCCGACGTGTTCGACGCTCTGAGCAACAAACGCCCCTACAAGGACGCCTACGCGTTCGACCGGTGCATCGAGATGCTCGAATGCGGGCGGGGCACCCACTTCGATCCCCAGATACTCGACGCCTTCCTTCGCCGCACAGACCAGGTCATGCAGGTCCAGATTGACCTCGCCGACGTCGACTGACGCGGCGTCTCAGACCGGCGGGCCGCCGCGGAGCGATTGGAACCCCAGCGTGTCGCACAGACGCTGCGTTGACCGCGGATCGAGTCCCCGACAGCTCACCGACGGACTGGCCGCCGCGCGGATCAGCTCCGCGCCGAAGCGCCCGGCGATGGCCAGACCCCAGTGACGACACGCCCCC
>DAISIS010000037.1:0-19287 GCA_036821925.1 Pirellulaceae bacterium | reverse complement strand
CCGCGATCCCGTCGTCGCTCATTCCCCTGGTGGAATGGGGTGAGCGGTCGAAGGCCCTGAGCGAGGCGTTTCGGATCGGGCGGGAGATGTACGGCCAGCGTGCGGTCATGCGTGCCGCGCTGGTCCAGGCCGTGCTTCCGCCGCTGGCGATGGTCGGCGTTGGTTGCATTGTGCTGTTCGTGCTGTTCGGCCTGTATACGCCGATGGTGAACCTTATTTCCGCGTTGAGTTGACGGTGGCTCCATGTTTGTCGTGTTCCTTTGGGCCTTCGCGCCGCCTGCCCTGATTGTGCTCGGATGCCTGCTGCTGTGGGCCGCGTCGTGGCTCCGCCAGCACCGGCGCCCGGCCGGTTTCGTGCGGGGTGCGGGCTGCGTGTCCTTCCTGGGCTGGCTGATCCTGCTCACGGGCATCGTCACGACCACCTTGCTGACGACCCATGCGCTGGCCCCCATCATCTGGATCGTCGTCGGGTACGTGCTGGTGATGGGGCTGCTGCGCTATTGGCACAGCGAGATCCGCTTCCTGATCTGGACACTGTCCGAAGCTGCCGAGCGGGGCATTCCTTTGGAGACGGCGGCGCGCGCGTATGCCAACGAACGGCGCGGCAGGCTCGCCGACCGCGCCCGCTTGCTGGCGGACTATCTGGATGCCGCCATGCCCCTGTCGCTGGCCATGGCGCGCTCCGGGCTGTTCGTCTCCCGCGAAATCCAGCTGGCCGCGGACGTCGGCGAGAAGACGGGAACGCTCAGCCAATCGCTCAAAAAGATGGTGCAGGAGATGAACGACCTGGAGCGGGTGTTCGACACGCTCTTCGCCAGGTTCTTCTACCTCGGCTGCCTGGTCAGCGTAATGACGCTGTTAGTGGCCTTCCTGATGGTCAAGATCGTCCCCACCTTCGAGCAGATTTTCCACGACTTTGGCCTGAGATTGCCGTGGGCAACGCAGGTGCTGATTTCGGCGACTCGTCTGCTTACGAACTACTGGTATCTGTGCGTGCCGGTACTGGCGGCGCTCGCCCTCCTGGCCTTTCTGGCGCTGTTCCGGTTTCTCGGCGTGTCCGCCCGGTTGTTGCCCATCGTGGGGCGTCTGTTCTCTCCGCTGGACACCGTGTCGGTCCTGCAGCTGCTCGCCGTCACGGTCCGGGAGAAGAGGCCTCTGGTGGGAAGCTTGGAGCTGTTGGCAGCCTATTGCCCAGCGGCGCGTGCGCGGAGCCGGCTGCATGGGGCGATTCGGCGTATCACCAGCGGAGAGCACTGGTGCGACGCGCTGCGCCACGCGCGCTTCGTGTCCCGCGCCCAGTGCGCCGTGTTCCGGTCTGCGGAGCAGGCCGGCAACCTGGCCTGGGCGCTGAACGAGATGGCGGACAGCAGAGTCCGCCGCGCTGCACACCGGGCGCAGGCGGCCTTGAGCGTTCTCTTCCCGCTGTTCGTGCTTGGACTGGCCCTGTGCGTACTGTTCGTGATGTTGAGTATCGCGATGCCTTTGTTCAACCTCATATCATGTTTGGCATGAATACAACCTGCATCCGCAACCGGTGCCGCCGCGGCGGCTTTTCGATGACCGAAATGGTGGTGACCGTCGGCGTCGCCACGGTCGCCATGGTGGGCGGCGTCCAGATCATGTCGTTGGCTAACCGGCAGTGCCGAGCGGTAGAATGCCGGCGGGTGGCCAGCCTGGAAGCGGGCAATATCATGGAACAGCTCATGGCGCGACCCTGGGAAGACCTCACCCCGGGCCAGGAGTCGCTCGGTACGTTGTCGGACGTCTGCCGGCGGCTGTTGCCCGACGCCAGCTTGGACATTGACGTCAGTGCCGAAGCGAACGATGCTGCCGCCCGGCGGATCACCGTAAGGATCGACTGGCAGGTCCAGGGAACCCACCGCAGCAACCCGGTGCGACTCGTCGCGTGGCGGTACCCCAACCAGGAGACGCTCCCATGAGATCACGCCGCGGCGGCTATTCGCTCATCGAATTGCTGGCAGTCCTGGCCGTTTTCTCGGTGACGTTCGCCACCATCGTCCTGACGCTGCACGGGCTGCAGCGAGGGGCCGATCGGGCGCACACCGGCCTGGGCAACGGGACGCAGCAGATCCGGTTCGCGCGGCAGCTGCGCGCCGATGCCCACCTCGCACAGGCGTTCGTCACCTCACCAGCGGCCGACACCGGTCATCCCGATGCGGTCCTCCAGCTGACTCTGCGCGACGAGCAACACCACGAGCAGATCGTCGAGTATTCCTTGCGGGCCAATTGCATCGAGCGGCTGGTGCGCAGGGCCGATGCGGTCCAGCAGCGCGAGTCGTATCAGGTGTGCCCGGCCGCGCCGCACAGCTGGTCGATTGTCGCCAGCGGGTCCCGGCCGCTGGTCACCATCTGCCTGCAGCAGCCGTTGGCCAGCGCCCCCCGTGCCGCCAGCCACGACGTGCCGCCCCTGCGTGTGGACGCCGTGCTGGGACTCCTGCCGTCATCCACCATCAAGCCCATCGCTGAATCGGAGGAGACGCCATGAGCTCCCTGCCGGTGAACAATCTGCGCACCCACAGACCAGGCCGCTCCCGGCCCGCGCGGCGGCCGCTTCGCATGGCCCGGCGCCGCGGCCTGATCCTCGCGGCAGCACTCGTATGCATTGCCGTCGCACTCATGCTCGCCACCGTTCTGGCCAAGGCCACCCTGCTGCAGCACCACCAGACCGATCTGGCTGGATGCGAGCAGCAGTCCTTCTGGCTCGCTGAATCGGCCGTGCAGCGCGCCATCCACAACCTGCGGTCGTCACCCGCATACACCGGTGAGACCTGGGATGTGCCAGCCGAACTGCTGGGATCCAGTTCGCCCGCTGCGGTGATCATCCAGGTCTCGCCAGCGGCGGAGCCGCAGGATGGGTGGACGGTCCACGTCGAGTCCCGTTTGCCAACTACGCTGAACAATCCCGTGCTGTGTGTACGAACCCTGTTCGTCGCACAGGTCGCGCGTCCATGACTTCCAGGAACCAAGCTCTCGGAGATCAACCATGCAATCCAGGCATCGGACAGGTTTCACATTGGTCGAATTACTGGTGGTGATCGCCATCATTGGCGTGTTGGTGGCCCTCCTGCTGCCCGCGGTCCAGGCCGCGCGCGAAGCCGCACGCAGGATGCAGTGCGTGAATAACCTCTGCCAGTTGAGTCTGGCAGTCCAGAACTACGAATTGACCTTTCGCACCTATCCGCCCGGTACGGTGAACGACACCGGTCCTATCCAGAACGTGCCGGAGGGGTACCACCACAACTGGCTCACACAGCTTCTGCCTTACATCGAGGAACAGGTCGTGTACAACCACGTGGATTTCGCCGTGGGTGTCTACGACGACAGGAATCTGCCCGCTCGGCAGGTCCCGATTGCCGTGTTGACCTGCCCGTCCGACGTGGCCAGGGATGATAGCCTCGGGTGGACGAGCTACGCGGGGTGCCACCACGACGTCGAGGCGCCGATCAACACGGATAACTGCGGCGTATTCTTCCTCAATAGCTCGGTGCGTGCCCTGGACGTCTCGGACGGCCTCTCGCACACACTGTTCATCTCCGAGAAACTCCTGGACCCGAGGGACGAGCGGGACCCGAGGGACGAGGAGGGCCAGCCCGACCTGGGCTACATGTCGGGGACCCGATCCACGCTGCGCAACACAGGCACGCCGATCAATGCGGCCTTGAAGCGGGAGAGTCTTGCCATGTACCCGGGGCAGATCCCGCTGGACGAAGAAGACGCGCAGGACGCCGCGCCGGTCGATCCGAAGCTGTTCGTAGGCGGCTTCAGCAGCCGCCATGCCGGCGGCGTCAATGCTGCGTTCGGCGACTCCAGCGTGCGGTTCCTCAGCCAGTCGATAGACCTGCCGGTGCTGCAGCAGCTGGCCAATCGGGCAGACGGCAAGTTACCACTCAAGAACGAAGGGTATTGAGTGCGGCCGCGGCATGCCGTCGCGGAGGGCCGGCTTGCTGTGCCGCCAGGCAGGCATGGCAGGCCGCTGTTACAGGTTGCTGCGGGCGACGCGGAAGCCGACCGTCTCGTCGCCCTGGCCGGGAGGGCGCTGGTCGCGTGCCGCCGACCGCAGCCGTTCGGGCGGATCTGCGGCCGATCCGCCCCGAATCACTTTGCTCGCGCGCCCGGCGGCCACCACACCGTAATCGTCCTGGCACCACTCGGACACGTTGCCCAGCATGTCAAACAGCCCGAAGTCGTTCGGTTTGCGGGTCCCTCCCCGCTGGATCTGCCCCTCGGCGTTGGCGCGGAACACGGCATACCGGTCCAACCACGACGCGGTGTCGCCGAAGTAGCGGCTGCTGGCGGTTCCCGCGCGGCAGGCGAACTCCCACTCGGATTCCGTGGGCAGTCGATAGCCTCGCCGATCCAGGTAGTCCGCGACCGTCTCCATGCCCGGTCCGTACAAGCCGTCGGAGTTGGGGCGGTAGCACCACTGGTCCGCCGGAATTCCCTCCTGCTGGCTGAGCCAGTTGCAGTAGGCGGCGGCGGCGTACCATGTCACGCCGCAGCGCGGCCCATCCCGGGGCGTGCCGCCCGTGTCAATGGGATCTGAGAGTGTATCGCGCCCCGCGCGCAGGAACTCGTCGAACTGTTCGACCGAGGTTTCGCAACTGGCCAGACAGTAGCTGTGGCGAATCCGCTGGCTGTGACACGGCTCGTTGCCTGCGCGGCCGGATTCCCTCTGCGGCGCCCCCATCATGAACTGCGTCGGCCCCGGAATAATCACCAGCGTGTGGCCGTGTGGCGTGACCAGCCACTGCCGATCACCCAGGGGCTGCACGGAGGCCAGCTCGCGATCGGCGCGGGCCATCTCCGCCTCCCGCCGATAGAACTGCAGGGTCCAGGCCACCGCTGCATGCGTGCCCGGGTCGGGGTCGTCGCGGTACCATTGCAGCAACGTGGTTGCCAGCGGGTTGTCCTCGCGCAGCGCCGTGGAGCGTTCCGACTGGCTCTCGAGCGGTCCGACCAGATGACCGGCCGCCAGGATCATGGCGCGGCGAATTCCCACGTCCGCCTGCGATTGCGCTTTCTTGACGATCTCTTCGGGATTCGTCACCAGGGGTGAGAGTCCGTGCAGGACCGCGGTCCGGGTGGAGGGGTCGTCACTGTGCCGCAACAGCGGCCAGACGCTGTTGTCCATCCCGAGCGCCAGCAAGGCCACCGTGCTGCGTGCGCGCAGATGGATGAACAGGTCGCGGAGCGGGGCCATCACGTCAGAACCGGCCGTCAGAATCACCAGCGCCAGGGTGGCGGCGATCGCCAGGGACCGCAGGTGATGGCGTCCCGCCGCACGCATCACGCGGCGCTGGGCCAGCGTCCAGCGGGCGGGGCGCGTCCAGAGCCGGATGCACACCCATTCCAGCAGCGACGGGAGCTGCCGCCGTTCCGGACTGGCATTCCACAATCGCGAGCGTTCTTCCAGTCGCAGTTCCAGCCGCCCGCTGCGCGTGGACCGCTGCTTCTCCGTGAGCCATTGTCGCAGCGAAGGGACCAGATAGTCGTGGGTCAGCTGGTAGTAGCGCGACCCCGGCGTCGTGCTCAAGTCGTGCGTGTCGATGGCGTCCAGGTCGGTCGGGGTGAGCAGGCGCGTCTCGCTGTCCAGGATCCGCATCAGCTCCTTGAATGCGCGCGGCTTCTTCCCGTAGCCGGAGATATCGAGCAGTTCGGTGTTCGAGCTGACGCGGCCGCGAATGTCGGCGCCGCGGGCGGGCAGCAGGGCGCCCAGCACCGCCCGCACCGCGTGCAGGTGCATGCGATACCGCGGATTCGCACTCCGCGCACTGAACGTCTCCTCCAGGAACGCCACCCCGACCCCTTCGGCACCGCCCAGCGCGCGGAGCGTCTCGGGCGACCAGACCTTGCCCTTGACCATCTCGGCAAACAGCGCCAGCCGCACCGGCACCACCCGATCCTCCTGCGCCAGCGATCCGATCGCCTTCTGCAGGAACGCCTCCTGCTGCGGTTCGAGCATCTGCAGATCGTCCGGCAGCCGCCCGTAGGCGCGGCCGAGTTCCGCCAGCACTTTGCGGGCGTGAGTCCGGTCGAACAGATCGACCAGTGCCGCGTTGTGACCCGGAATCAGGTCGATTTCCAGATCGGCCATGAATCGCCCGACGGCCAGCCAGAAGTCATCGCGGACCAGCAGCAGGCATTGCAGCCGCACACCGTCGCACTGCCGCAGCGCCGCCAGCAGTTCCCGGCGATCCTTGTCGCTCTTGCCGTGCAGCCACTGCTCGAACTGGTCGATCACCAGCAGCAGCTTGTCGCCGCGCGCCAGACCACATCCGCTGCGGATGCTCGCCAACTCCTCCGCCAGGCTGCCTATCGGCCCCTCCGGGAAGAGCTGCTGCTCGATGCGGTGCTGCAACTGGTTCTCCGTCTCCTCCGCCGTCGCATCGAAGCAGATGACACGCACTCTGTGCGACAGGCGCGGCAGCAGCCCGGCACGGACCAGCGACGACTTGCCGCATCCCGACGGCCCGTAAAGCAACCCGACGGCAAACGCTTCCGACGCGTCGGTCGTTTCGATGCGCGACTTCCACTGCCGAATCGACTCGGGCAGCCCATTGCGATCCCGGGGGCCCGGCACCAGGCCAAGATAGTAGTCGGCATCCTTGGCATCGAACGAGCGGAGCCCTTTGGGAATCACCTTGGGCGGCGGCTGGCTGACCAGTTCGCCGCCGGGCACCGGAGTCCGGCCGGCCGTGGCCGCGGCACCCTCGACCTGCCGCGCCGACTCCGCATAGTGCCGCAGGTCGTCCACCATCTGCCGGGCGTCGGCGTAGCGGTCCGCCGCGCGTTTGGAGAGCGCCTTCAGGCAGATGCGCTCCAGCTCCTCCGGAATCGACTCGTCCACACCGCGCGGCGGAGTCGGGTCCTCCCACAACACCTGGTCGAGCAGCGCTTCGTACGAGTCCGCCACAAACGGCCGCCGCCCTGTGAGCAACTCGTAGAACACGACCCCCAGACTGAAGATGTCCGAACGCGGGTCGACCCGGTGCGCTTCCCCCCGCGCCTGCTCCGGACTCATGTAGCCAGGCGTTCCCGCAAAGCTCCGCCGGTCCGCCGCATCCCCCTCGGTCAGCGCCAGCCCGAAATCGACGACATAGGGACGGCCCTGCGCATCGAGCAGGATGTTGGCCGGCTTCACGTCGCGGTGCACCAGGCCCCGCGCGTGCGCGGCATGCAGCGCGTCGGCGACGACGATCGCAATCTGCACCGCCTCCTCCAGCGACAGCCGGGAACGCCCGATCCGCGCCGCCAGATTCTCGCCGCGAATCAGCTTCGAGACCACGTAGCAGTGCCCGTCGCGCGTCCGGCCGATATCGTACACCGGCACGATCGCCGGGTGATCCAGCGAGGCGACGATGCGGGCCTCCGCCCAGTACGCGTCCATCGCTTCCGGATCGGCACCGCGCCGCCGATGCGGCACTTTGATGGCCACGTCCCGCCGCAACTCCTCGTCCGTCGCATGGTAGACCCGGGCAAAGCCACCTTCGCCCAGCAGGCCCAGCACCCGGTAGCGCCCGAGCGTGGCGAGCATCTCCGCCACACGTTCGGTGTCGGCATCCTCACGATCAACGTCCC
Source organism: Pirellulaceae bacterium (assembly GCA_036821925.1). Lineage (GTDB taxonomy): Bacteria > Planctomycetota > Planctomycetia > Pirellulales > Pirellulaceae > JAAYDI01. The sequence goes on along the minus strand of DAISIS010000037.1, from coordinate 11,688 downwards.
CCGTCTCCGCGTCCCCTTCGCGGGCCTGCCGCGAGTCGGCTGCAAAACGTTCCCAGGCCAGCCGGTACTGCTGCTCGTCGCACTCCTGCAACGCGTCGTGGATGCGGTCGAGTTTCCGCAGCTCCTCGGCCAGCTCCGGCAGCAGATCGGCATGTCGCGCCAGGACCTCTGCATCCGGGATCGCCAGCCCTTCCGTTCGCTGCCGCGCAACCTCAAACACGACGCGCCGAATCGCGGCCGCGCGCCCGGTGATCTGCCGGTTGTGCGAGGATGCCGTGGACATGAAACGCCGCGCCCCCGCGCCGCGCACAGCTAACTGGTGAAGTACAACGAAGACCGGCCCATCATCGCGCGCACGTTCTGGCGCGCGCGATAGCACAAGCCGCGTACCGCATCGTGCGTCCGCCCGGTCGCCGTGGCAATCTGGTCGAAGGACTGCCCCAGCAGGTACCGCCGCCGCAGCACGTCACGCTGGTCGGCCGGCAGCCCCGATAGCGCCGCCTGCATCGTCCGCACCGCCTCCCCCCGCGCATAGCGGCGGCTGGGGGAGGTCGTCGAGCCCGCCAACTGCTCCAACGCGCCCGGCATCGTGCCCGACAGCGCCGGCTGCGCCACAGGTCGCACGCACGCCGGCAGACGCCGCTCGCGACGGCGACGCTTCTCCGCGTCCCGGACCAGATTGTCCGCAATCGTCCGCAGCCAGGCGCGAAACGCGCCCCCGCGCTGCGGCCGGAACGTGCCGATCGCCTGAGCCGCCCGCACAAACGTCTGCTGCAGAATGTCGTCCGCCCGTATCAATCCCTGCAACTGCTGCGAGATGCGGGATTCCACGTGCTGATGCAATACGTCAAAATGCAGCAACAGCAACTGCGACAAGGCCACGCGGTCGCCAGCGACCGCTCGGTCAACCAGGGATAACTCCGACTCGGCCTCAGACATGGTACCCGCTTTCCCACAAGATGGCGCGAGGAGAGGAGACGATAGACCACCGGCAACAGACCACCGGCAACAGACCACCGGCAACAGACCACCGGCAACCAACCACCGGCGGTAGGCGACCAGGCTCCTGGTCCGATGCACTGGCGTCGGCAGGTGCCCACGGGCGTGCCGCCTCCTCGCCTTCCTCTTCATGCTACCGCCCGCCCAGGCGGTCTGCAATTGAAGAATCAGCGGAACCCGCGGCAACCGAACCGGCAACTGATTTCTCTACGGAGCCTGACCACTCATGCCATCACTTGCAGAAAGCGTCGGCAAAGAGCTGAAGACGATCCTGGTCGTCGTGGGCGTCATCTGGGCGGTCTATATCCTCAGCTTTCTCCTCCCGGTGACGCAGTACGGCCTGCAGCCGCGGACCGCCTGGGGCCTGCTGGGCATCGTCACCATGCCGTTCCTGCACGCCACCCTCGGACATCTTGTGTCCAACACCATCCCGCTGATCGTGCTGCTGCTTCTGTTGGCCGGGTCCCGCGCCCGATCGTGGATCATCGCCATCGAAATCACGATCCTGAGCGGCGTCATCCTGTGGATCTTCGGCCGCAACGCCAATCATGTGGGGGCCAGCGCCCTGGTCTCCGGTCTGATCGCCTTTCTGATTCTGGGCGGATTCTTCGAACGCCGCCCGGTGTCCATCATGGTGGCCATCGTCACCTTCCTGCTCTACGGCGGCTCGTTGATCTGGGGAGTCTTTCCCCGCGCGTCGGACGTGTCCTGGGATGGGCATCTGTGCGGCGCAATCGCCGGCGGTCTGCTCGCGTTCCAGCTGGCCCGTCCCGCCCGATCGGGCGGCAAACGGCGGCTGTTCAGGAAAGCACCACCAGCGGCCAGCAACACAGACCTGTAAGGCATTCGGCATCCCGCCGGCTCGGGACAAAGACAAACCCGGCTTCGGGCGGCAGACGGTCGAGCTCCACGTTGCCGATGTGCCGCCATTCCCGTTCGACCGACCAGTCGATCGTGCCGCGCTGGCCGGCTCGGTCCCGCTGGAAATACGGGCGTTGGTCGGCGGGCAGCGTGCGCCACAGCGCCTCGTCGCCATAGGTCACCGGCCGGCCGCCCCGCCGCTGCAGCCAGTCCCGCGCCACGCTGATCCCGTACGGCTCAAAGTCCCACCTGCGCCGGTGGGCACGATACGTGCGCAGACGCTGCAGCTCGGCGACGCCGGCAGCGGTGAAGCAGACGACCGGCGTGCCCCCCCGAATCGCGCGCCCGGTGGCCAGCAGCCGCCGCTGGGTAACGATGCGGGCGAGGGTGGACAGCGCCGAATGCACCGCGTCCGGGCGGTCGAGAATCAGATGGTCCAGGTATTCACCACGGTCCTGATCGGGCCACGGGCCTTCGCTCGCGCGGGTGCAGTGCGTGAGATAATCGGTCAGCGGGATCTGATCGACGGTCAAGATCCTCGGCTGTGCCGCACCGGCCGCTGCCGGCCCCACCGGCCCAGGTCCTTCAGGTGCAACCGGTCCCGCAGGTGCAGCCGGCACCGAACCTGGCCGACACACCGCGTCGGCCATCCGCAGCGCAGCGCCCCGGGCGGCCAGCTCGTGTGCGATGTGACGGGCGACAAAACCACTGCCCACGATCAGGTCGACGCGCGAGTCGCTGGCGCAGCGCGCCGCATTCAGGCGTCGTTCGAGCAGCTGGCGGATGTTGCCGCCGCGCCGCACGCGGCACGCGACCACCCGGTCACTGGCCGCCACGACAATCGCGTCCCGCGCCGGGACCGGACAACTGGCCAGCTCCTGCAGCGGTGGCGAGACGACCGCCGGCCAGACGGCCGCATCGTGGCCCAGCCGCGTTCCACTGCGGGCCCGACAATCGGCCGACCAGCGCGCTGGCGAACAGCCCGGTCGCGGCACTTCGAATCGCACGAGCGGAATGTGGAACAGCCGGGCACAGCGTCCCAGCAGCTCATCGAGCGCCGTTCCCTGCGCTGTCACCAGCACCTGTCGCTCCGCGTCAAGATCGCGGCAGAGCTGCCGCAGCACCGCGAACCAGTGCCGGCCGAGCTTCCCGAGACTCCCCAGCCGCGAGCTGACGATGCCGACGCGCTCCCCGGGCGGGACACCGCGCGGCCACCAGATCAGCCGCTGCCCCAGCCACTCCTGCAGCGCCCACGGCGCGCCGGGGATGCCGCTCGTCAGCACCCCGCTGCCGTCACGCTGCGCCCGCGCCAGCCAATCCAGCCCGAATGTCGAAACGCGCACCATGACAACTCAACCGGTGCCCGCGTTTCCGACAACATGCCCGCCACGGGCCGCGCCCGTCGCATCCGGCCGACCGGCCAGCACAGGGCGCTGGCACCTCGGCACCTGATCGCTGGTCGCCTAGGCCACCAGCCCGGTTTCGAGCAACTGCTCGACCCCTTCCGCTTTGGCAATGACCACGACCCCGCCCTGACTGACGGTGAACCCGCGCTCACGGTCCTTGTCCAGGTCGTAGCCGATCTCGACGCCCGGCGGAATCCTGACTCCCTTGTCAATAATCGCGCGGCGGACCTTGGCATGGCGGCCGATATCCACCCCTTGAAAGACAATCGAATCCTGGACGTGGGCGTAGCTGTTGACTCGGACAAGCGGTCCGAGGATGCAGCGTTCCACGCGCCCTCCGGAAACCACCGTTCCCTGACACACGATGCTGTCCAGCGCACATCCCTGCCGCTCGCCGGTGCCAATACTGCCAAACACGAACTTGGGTGGAGGCAGGATCGGCTGGTAGGTCCGAATGGGCCACCAGGAATCGTACATGTTCAGCTGCGGGTCAATCGACACCAGATCCATGTTCGCGTCGTAGTAGGCATCCAGCGTCCCGACATCCCGCCAGTAGGCGTCGCCTTTGCGGTTCTCGTCGCGAGACGGGAAGGCATAGATGCGGTGCGAATCGATAATCGACGGAATGATGTTACGGCCAAAGTCGTGCGCACTGTCGGGATCCGTCGCGTCCCGGCACAGCTGCTCGAACAGGAACCGGGCGGTGAAGACATAGATACCCATGGAGGCCAGACAGTGCCGCTCGTCGCCCGGGATCGTCTTGGGAGACGCTGGCTTCTCCTGGAAGCCGATGATCCGATCTTTCTGGTCGACCTGCATTACCCCGAACTGCTGCGCCGCCTGGCGATCCACCCGCAGCGCGCCCACAGTCAGGTCTGCGTTGACCCGCTTGTGATACTCGATCATCGTGCGGTAGTTCATCTTGTAGATATGATCACCCGCCAGAATGACGACGTAACTGGGGCGTTCTTTCTCCAGGGCGTAGATATTCTGGTAGACCGCGTCGGCAGTGCCCTGGTACCAATGCTCATCGATCCGTTGCTGCGGGGGGACGATGTCGATGAACTCGTCCAGTTCGCGGCAGAAGAACCGGCGCCACCCGAGGTTGATGTGCCGGTCGAGGCTCATGGCCTTGTACTGTGTCAGGACCAGCATCTTGCGGATGCCGCTGTTGAGACAGTTGGACAGCGAGAAGTCGATGATTCGATAGCCGCCGCCGAATGGAACGGCCGGTTTGGCCCGGTCACGCGTGAGCGGCTCGAGGCGTGATCCTTTGCCACCTGCCAATACGACCGCCAGTGTATCTACCATCATGGCACTCCGTACTCAAACGATCAGCTGTGATACGGTCGGTCTTTGGGGCGTATCAATTCTATCGGTTTTTGTGAGCCGGCTGAATAGGAGAATCGCACCACTCGCGCATCCAGAGTTCGAGGAACAGCAGTGCCCAGAGTCGGTACGCGTGGTCGAATTCCGACGCCTCGTGCTGGCGGATGAGTTCCGCCACACTTTCTTCCCGAAAGAACCCCCGCCCCCGTGCTGTATCGTCCAGCAGTACGTCGTGAGTCAGCGCCCGCAGTTCGTGCCGGAACCAGTGGTCCAACGGGACGCCAAACCCCATTTTCGGACGGGTCCAGATCTCGTCCGGCAGCAGATCGCCGAAGGCTCGGCGCAGCATCCGTTTGCCGCGTCCCCGGCGCAGCTTCCACTCGAGGGGCAGCGCGGCGGCCAGTTCGACGACCCGCACGTCCAGAAACGGTTGCCGGCACTCGAGCGAATGGGCCATCGAGGCGATGTCCACCTTGGTCATCAGATCGCACGGCAGATAGGTCTGCAGATCGGCCAGGCAGATCGCCGTCACCGCGTCGCGCCGCTCCGCGGTCTTCAGGGCCGCGTCCAGGAACCGATATGGATCCGCATCCGGCAGCTGTTCCAGGAACGACTCCGCATAGAGTGTCGCCCGGCGTGCCACGTGAAATGTGGAGATCCAGTTCAGGTACCGCCGGCCAGGGGACAGCCCCAGCGCTTCGCTGAACCGCTTGAACTGCCGGATCTTCGATTTCTGACGTGCCGACGAGGGGATCCGCTGCCACCAGCGCGCGTTGAGCAGCCGCTTGATGGGCGTCAGGCGATCTAGCCACTGCCCCAAGGCGGCTGCCCGATATCGGGGGTATCCCGCAAACAGCTCGTCGCCGCCGTCGCCCGAGAGCGCCACGGTCACATGCTGCCGCGTCAGCTGTGCCACGTACCACGTCGGGATCGCCGAGCTGTCCGCAAACGGTTCATCGTAGTGCCACACGAGTTGCGGCAGGATTTCCAGGCCGTCCGGCGTGACCTGGAATTCGTGGTGGTCGGTGTGCAGATGCGCGGCCACGCGCCGGGCATAATGCGTCTCGTCGTACTCCCGCACCGGGAACCCAATCGCAAACGTCTGAACCGGCTGCCGGGCCTGCCGCTGCATGAGAGCCACGACGAGCGACGAATCGACCCCTCCGGACAGGAACGCCCCGAGTGGCACGTCGCTCTGCATCCGCAGTGCCACCGCCGACTCCAGCGTCGCGCGCAGCGCCTCGACCGCCTCCTGCTCGCTGCCGGAAAACTCCGCGTTGAAGTCGGGCGTCCAGTACCTGTCCACAACCAGCCGCTGGTTCTCGTAGACGGCGAAGTGGCCGGGGGGCAGCTTGCGCATGCCCTGGAAGATCGTCCACGGGTGCGGGATATACTGGTAGGTCAGATAGTGGTCCAGCGCCGTAGGATCGATGTCGCGCGGCACCCCCGGTACCTGCAGCAGACTCTTCAGCTCGCTGGCAAACAGCAGCCGGTTCGGCTCGCAGCGATACACCAGCGGCTTCTTACCGAGGCGGTCCCGTCCCAGCACAAGACGCCCCTGCCGCGCGTCCCAGATCGCGATGGCGAACATCCCGTTCAGGTGCGCAAAGCACTCGACGCCCAGATCCTCGTAGAGATGCACAATCGTTTCGCCGTCGCCGTGGGTCCGAAACACGTGCCCGGCTCCCTCCAACCGGCGGCGCAGCGCGTGGAAGTTGTAGATCTCGCCGTTGAAGACCACCCACACCGTGCCATCTTCGTTCGACAGCGGCTGGTTGGCCAGGGCCAGATCAATGATCGCCAGGCGGCGGAACCCGAGCGCCACGCCGGGTCGCGTGCCGCGCGCGTCGGCGACCGCACACTCGCTGCGGTAGAAGCCCTCATCGTCCGGCCCGCGATGGCGCAGCACGTCGGTCATTCGCGCAAGGGCCTCCTCGCCGAGTGACTGTTCCGCTGCCGACCACACACCGCCTGCAATGCCACACATAGTCACCATAATAGTGGGAGCACGACGCTCCCGTCCAGGAAGCAGCTGATTCTGCGTTCCCGGACTGCCCACGGCGCTGGCGGAAGCGTACATTGGCCCGTGTACCTGGACCGTGGAGGAAATGGCCCCGTGGAGGAAATCATCATGCCACGCGTGAATGACGCCATCCCGCTGGCCCGCACGTCGCGCCGCACTTTTCTCGCCACCGCCGCGCTGTCGGCCGCTGCGGTCGGCGGACCTCCCGCCTGGCCCGCCCCCCGCCCGGCAACAGCCGCTCAGGTCCCACACAGCCAGATCACCACCGTGTCGGAACATGTGCTGGTCTACCACGGACCGATCAACGTCGGGATCATCCGCCAGGAGGACCGCGCGCTGGTGATCGATTGCGGCGACGCCAGCGTGCGCGACGCGCTGCAGCAGCTGGGGATCACCCAGGTCGAGCAGCTGCTGTTCACGCACTACCACCGGGATCAATCGTGCGGGGCTGCGGAGATCGCGGACGGCGCGGCCACCGGCGTGCCGGCCGCAGAACGCGACCTGTTCGCCAACCCCGCCGAGTACTGGAACGACGACCGGCAACTCGACCGCGTCTACCAGTCGTTCCGGCCCGATCACCTGACCCCCACCGAGCCGCTGGCGGTCGCGCGCACGCTGGCTGACGGCGATCGTGTGGAGTTCGGGCCGGCCTCGATCCGGGTCCTGTCGACGCCCGGCCACACCGACGGTTCCATCAGTTTTCTGGTTGAGGCGGACGGCCGGCGGACGGTGTTCAGCGGTGACTGCCTGGCCGGTCCCGGACAGCTCTGGGACCTCTGGAGTCTGCAGCGCGGGTTCGCGCACGGCGGGCAGGAGATCGGCGGCTATCACGGCTTCCTGGGAGACCGTTGGCGGCTGGCCGACAGCCTCCGCAAGATCCGGGCGGCCCGGCCCGACCTGCTCGTCCCGGCCCATGGCGTGCTGATGGAGGATCCGGACAGTGCCATCGACAGCGTGCTCGCGGCGCTGGAACGCTGCTACGAGAACTACGTCTCGATCAGTGCGCTGCGGCACTATTTCCCGCAGCTGTTTGCCGACTACGCGGGGCGCCCCGGACAAATGCCTATTCGCCCCGGCGAGCCGCCGCCCGCCTGCCTCCATCACTTCGGCACGACCTGGATCCTGGTCTCCCGTACGGGCCACGCGCTGGTCATGGATGTGGGCTCGCCCGCCGTTGTCGACCAGCTGCAACAGCTGCTCCGCGACGGCCAGATCCGCCACATCGATGGTCTGTGGGTCACCCACTATCACTTCGATCACACCGACGGCATCGTGGCGTTCCAGCAGGCGTTCGACTGCCCCTGTTACACCGATGCGATGCTCGCCGACGTGCTCGTGCGCCCCACCGCCTGGCGTCTGCCCTGCCTGGCTCCCGAAGCGATCCGCGTGGATCACCCGCTGCGCGACGGCCAGCAATGGGCGTGGCACGAGTTCACGCTGACCGCGTGTCATTTTCCCGGCCAGACACTCTACCATAGCGGGCTGCTGGCCGCGGCCGATGACCTCCGCCTGCTGTTTGTGGGCGATTCGCACACCATGAGCGGCCTCGACGACTACTGCGCCTACAACCGCAACTGGCTCGGCCGCGACGTGGGCTTCCACCGCTGCCTGACCCTCATCGAACAGCTCAAGCCGACCCACATGTTCAACTGCCACGTGGATGATGCCTTCACGTTCACCGCCGAAGAGATCCAGTTCATGCGCGAGAAGCTGGATCAGCGTGAGCAGCTGTTTGGCCAACTGGTGCCCTGGGATCACGCAAATTTCGGCACCGACCCGCTGTGGGTACGCAGCGATCCATATCGCCAGTCGGCGCGGCCGGGCGACACGGTGCATGCGCAGGTGGTCATCACAAACCACGCGGCGCAGCCGGTGCGCGCCAGCTGCCGTGCGGTGCTGCCCGCCACGCTCGGTGGTGGGGCGACCGACTGGGTGGAGCAGGACCTGCCGGCCAAGGCGGAGCGGGCCGGCAGGCTGTCGTTCTCCGTGCCGGCCAGCGCCCCACGCGGCCGTCACGTGGTCCCCGTCGATGTGCGTTATCACGACCGCTCGCTGCCACGCTTCTCCGAACTGCTGGTCGATGTGGTCTGAATCCCGCGCGGATGGCAGCCCGTTAATACAGGACCATCGGCGCCGCGACATAGATGGAACTGCGGCGGTCCTGCCGGGACGGATTGTCGAGCAGGAACACCGAGTCCCAAGTGAGCGGGTAGTGAATCACACCGTCGGCGGCGCCCCCCCAGTGTCCGCAGGACGGGGTGAACGGCAGTTCCACGTAACGCCAGCCTTGCCAATCGATGGTCGGACCCGCCGGCTGCCAGGTCTGCCCGGTGGCGTCGCGCACCCGCAACCGCGGGCTGCCGTGCTGGCCATCGCCGAAGATCCAGAATGCGAAACCGGTCGGCTGGCCGGCCAGCGGGCTCGCGTCCGAGCCGGGCGGAACCAGACGCACGAAGCGCCAACCTGAACCGAACTCGTAATCGATCCGGACCGCTGCGGCGTCGCTGTCCGGCAGCGGCTGTGGCGCCGCAGCCACTGCAACGGATACCTGGCAGGCGACCTGCGCGTCGCCGTCGGCAACCGCGCGGCAGGCGGTGAGCAGCTCGTCCGGCAGAGCCACAAAACGCCTGGCCGGCAGCTCGTACAGCAGGTGGCCATGCCGGTCTTCGATGCGCAGACCCACCTCGCATGCGCCGTCAGGCCGCGCCGCGAGCGGGAATTGCAGCGACTGGTTCGTCGCGCCGCCCGCCAACTCCACGGCCTGCTCACCATGCTCGGGATCGATGCCGCTGCCCCCCACCACACGGACCGTGCCGCGAAACGGCTCGCTCTCCTGGTTGTCGAGCTGCACGACCACCGCGCGCCCGGGCCCGACGGCAAGCGCGGCCTGCAACGCATGGGCTGCCGGCGCGTCCGCCGGGATGGCTGCTGGCGTCTCAGCAACCAGATACTGCGGCGCGTCGGTCAGCATCACCTCCAGGTGCCCGCCTCCCGCCGAGACGAACGAGCGGTCTTCTCCGGTGTGCGCAATCCGTTCAAACCGGCCGTCGCGCGCGGGTAGCTTCACCTGAGCCGGCTCACTGCCGGTGGTCCACACGGCTAACCGCTGCCGGTCGCCTTGCTCGAACAGCAACACATAGCTGGCCGGATCGCCCGTCGCGATCCGCTTGGTGAACCGGTAGCCGGCCAACGTGCCCGTTAACGTCCGCGCTGCCAGGTACGCTGGCTTGGGGTCGTACACCGGCTGGCGACCCCGGTGCTCCAGATGCTCGACCGTGCCGAAATGATGCTCCGGCTCCTGCGGATCCCGTCCGTCGTCGTGCCAGTCGTACCAGATCGACAAAGGGATGGCCTGAGAGAGATTAGTCAGCCATTGTCGCGCCAGCAGCTTTCCCTGGTCGGCCGCGTCGAACCCGTCCCAGACCGACGAATATCCCCATTCGCCCGACACGATGGGAATCGATTTGCCGGCCGGCGCGTAGCGGGCGATCAGCGCCCGGAGCCGATGGTACTCCACAGCGGCCGATTCCGGCATGGATCGGCGATACGGGTGGACCGATACGGCGTCCCACCACTCGAGCAGTCCGGCCTGGAAACAACCCTCCAGAAACGTCAGATCGATCGTCGACGTGGCCGGTCCGATAATCGCCTCGTCCGGAGCGGCAGTGCGGATCGCGCGGGCAGCGGCCAGCGCCATGGCAGCATAGTCGTGCACGTTGGGAGCCGGTTGCCAGAAACCGCTGATGTTCGGTTCGTTCCAGATCTCCCACACAATGCCCTGGCCACGGAAATGCGTGGCGGCAGCGGCGGCCCACCGCGCGTAGGCCTGGCGACCTTCCTCGGTCGTGACCGAGCGTTCCTTTTCGTACAACGCATTGCTGTAATCCAGGATCAACAGGGCGCGGATCTGCTGCGGCCTCAGCGCCGAGAGCAGCCGGTCGTAGGCCGAAAAGTCGTAACGGCCCTTCTCGCGCTCCGTGCCCCCCCACGTCAGGTCCATGCGCACCCAACGGAAGCCACCTTCGGCCAGCATCGCCACCTCGCCCGGCCGGGGATCTGTGAAGTGAATGTTCACACCCAGGCCGTCCGTGGTCCCCGCCGGCGGCAAAGACGGGTGCGGTCCAGCGGCCGGCACAGACGCTGTGACCGCGGCCAGACACAACCACGCGGCAACAATCGATCCGGCGGTGCGAACGAGCGGCCGGACCAGGGCCGCGAAGCCAATATCGACACGTCGCGCAGAAGTCGGGGACCGTTTCATTTTCATTGGATTCCTCGCGTGGAGAATGTGGATGGCGGTTGCGGTTGATCTGCCCGGGGCTCGAGCGGGCTCGGGTACTCGGACAGCCGGTCAGGTTCGACCAGCCGTTCACGGCGAGCGGTCAGCCCATGATACGTTTCGTTGCCGCCCTCGGCCACCACGTCCGCCACGCCGCTCGTCGCCATCGCGTTCGTCCGTGTCCTCTCACGCCCCGTTTTGTGGCGCGTCACCGGAGCACTTCGCCCTCTGGAATGGCAACGACCACCTCATCGTCAATCCCAGTCACCAGAAGTTGGGATCGACTCGCTCCCAACACCAGATCACCACATCTTGTTCAGTCTGGCCACTGTTCGGGCCCCCCTGTAAACTGAATCCTGTCTTCCCACATTCGATTTCACTGACAAGCAAGGGGGCGAGAAGGCGGAGAACGCTGAAAACGGGGCCGTAGCTCAGCGGTTAGAGCAGGGGACTCATAATCCCTTGGTCGGGGGTTCGAATCCCTCCGGCCCTATTGCAGTTTTCTCGAGAATCTTCGCCACAACTCGCCGCGGAGTCCCCAGTTACGCTACCGTCTAGAGTGCAAAACGCGGCAATGTGTATCGTCTCCGCGGCAAATTGAATGGCACCAATATCGGCACCTCTCGGCACCACTGTCGGCACCTCGGACTGGGCCGAAGCCGGGGAAAAGTCCCCTGTTTGGTCCGCTTCTGACGGCGAGTTTCCGTCCCTTGTGGCCGCTGGTGCCTGGCTCCTTGGCCCCGGAGGCGCCGGCAGCGACGTGATGGCGTCCGTTTGATCGGCCAGTTCCG
>DAISIS010000036.1:0-19294 GCA_036821925.1 Pirellulaceae bacterium | reverse complement strand
TCCTGCAGCAGAACGCCTTCGATGACGTCGACGGCGCCACGCCGGCCGAGCGGCAGCGGTTTGTGTATGACAAGGCCCTCCAGGTCGTGGAACTGGATCTGGCCGGGCTCGAGAAGACCCACCTGCGGGAAGTCATGGTCCGCGCTGCCGATTTGTTCCGCAACTGGAACTACGCGGCGAGCGGGAGCGCAGAATACGACCGCTACCTGCACGAAATCGACCGGTTCATTGCGGACCGGCAACAATCAACGCCATGAGAAAATACTACAACTCGATCCGGCGCATCGCCGGCAATGTGGTGACCGTCGACGCCCGGGGCGTCGGCTACGATGAACTGGCTGTGATCACCACGTCGCGCGGCGAGTCGCTGGCGCAAGTCATCGGGCTCGACGGGCACGAGGTCAGCCTGCAGGTTTTCGCCGGCTCCCAGGGGGTCTCCAACAATGACCGGGTCCGGTTCCTGCACCGCCCGATGCAGGTCCCGTTCTCCGAGAACCTGCTGGGCCGCGTCTTCGACGGCTCCGCCCGGCCGCGTGACGGGCGCGTCCCCGCGACTGGCACACCTCTGGATATCGGCTCGCCGGTGGTCAATCCGATCCGGCGGCGGATGCCCGACAAGATGATCGCCACCGACATCCCGATGATCGACGTGTTCAATTCGCTGGTGGAGTCGCAGAAGCTGCCGATCTTCTCCGTGGCCGGCGAGCCGTACAACGAGCTACTGGCGCGGATCGGGCTGCAGGCCGATGCGGACATCATCATCCTGGGCGGGATGGGGCTGCGGCACGACGACTACCTGAAGTTCCGCGACGCGTTTGAGCAGGGGGGCGTGCTGGGCCGGGCGATCCTGTTCGTGCACACGGCAGCCGATCCTGTGGTCGAGTGCTTGATGGTTCCCGACCTGTGCCTGGCTGTGGGCGAACAGTTCGCCCTGCAGGGCAAACGGGTGCTGGTGCTGCTGACCGATATGACCGCGTTTGCCGACGCGCTAAAGGAAATCGCCATCACGATGGAACAGATCCCGTCCAATCGTGGCTATCCGGGCGATCTGTACACTCAGATGGCCAAGCGGTACGAGAAGGCCGTCGACTTTGACGAGGCCGGCTCGATGACCGTGCTGGCCTGCGTGACGATGCCGGGCAACGACGTCACTCATCCGGTGCCGGACAATACCGGCTACATCACGGAAGGGCAGTTCTATCTCCACAACGGGCGGATCGAACCTTTTGGCTCGCCGTCGCGACTCAAGCAGCAGGTCAACGGCGCGACCCGCGACGATCACCGCGCCATCATGGACGCCTGCATCCAGCTCTACGCGCTGTGCCGCGAGAGCCGCGAGAAACGCGACATGGGATTCGAGACGTCGCCGTGGGATCGTAAGTTGTTGAAGTATGGCCTGTTGTTCGAGCGGCGGATCATGGATCTGTCGATCAATCTCCCGCTGTTCACAGCCCTGGACCGTTGCTGGGAGATCCTGGCGGAGTGTTTCGAACCGGCGGAAACCGGCATTCGGCGGGCGATTGTCGAGAAGCACTGGCCGGCCGGGCGGGAGTAGCCTCCGGCGCCGCACGGAACTTGGAATCGCGAACCTGAGCAGTCGACGCATGGCCGAGAAGTTCAAACTGACTCGCCCCGAGCTGAAGCGGCACCGCGACCAGCTGACGCGGTTCCATCGCTATCTCCCCATGCTGAAGCTGAAGCAGCAGCAGCTGCAGATCACGCTGCGCGATGTCGCACGGCGAGTGCGCGAGGCGGAAGAGGCGGCGGACGAGGCGACGGCGATTGTCGCGCGGTATGCGTCGCTGCTGGCGGACTTAGCGGGAGTTCCGGTCCGGGAATATACGCAGCCCGACCAGATCCGGACCTCTGCCCAGAACATCGCCGGCGTGGAGGTGCCCGTGCTCGAAGAGGTGACGTTCCCGCCGGCCGAGTACAGTCTGTTCGGCACGCCGGCCTGGGTCGACGAGGCGCTGGCCGACCTGCGCGAGCAGAACCGCCGGCAGGCGGCAGTCGAGGTGCTGCGCGAGGAGTATGCGATCCTGGAACGCGAGCTGGCCCGCACGATCCAGCGCGTCAACCTGTTTGAGCGGGTGATGATTCCGCGGAGCCGCGAGGCGGTGCGCCGCATCCGCATCAAGCTGGGGGACGAGATGACGGCGGGCGTCGGTCGGGCCAAAATCGCCAAGAACAAGCTGGCGGAAGCCTACGTGCTTGAGCCGGGGAAGGCCGGAGCCGGTCCGCCGGAGGAGGCGCGCCGATGATCGTGCCCATGTGCAAAGTCTATCTGGTCGGCCGCCGTCGCGACCGCGAGCGACTGATGGAGACGATTCGCGACGCGGGGGTGATGCACCTTGTGCCGGCCGATCCGGAGCGGGTGGCGGCCGACGAATCGACGCAAGACCACCGGCGGGTGCTGCAGCGCGCGCTGCAGGTGCTCCACGGCGTCGCACCGCGCGGTGCGCACCTGGAGCTGACACCGCTCGAGGCTGCCTACCGCGTGCTGGAGATCGAGCAGCGGAATGTGGAGCATCTGAACCGCCTCGCGGCGCTGGATCATCAGCTGGCCCAACTAAACCTGTGGGGCGACCTCGAGCTGCGCCAGTTCGAGACGCTGCGGGCCAGCGGTGTGGAGGTGCAGTTCTACGCGGTGCCCAAGCGGGAAGTGGCCGCGATTGAAGCCGCATGCACGGCGGTTGTCGGCAGCCTGCCCGGTGGACAAGCGCTGGTGGCCGTCGCCACCCGCGTCCCGGCCGGTGCGGCGGATGCGGCGCCGCCCTCGCCCTCCGGCCTCCCGGCCAGCGCTGTCCCGGTGCCGCTGCCGCAGCGTGACGCACCGTCAATCCGGACTGAAGCCGCGGAGATCGACGCCGCTTTGCAGACCGACACGGCCACGCTCGGCGCCTTGGCGCAGCGGGCCGACGCGATACAAGAGGAGTGTGAGCGTCTGGAGCGGCAGGCTGCCTTTCACGCCGCCCTGCGCGGCGGGCTGGAGCGAGATCAGCTGTTTGCGGTCGTGGGCTGGAGCCCGGCGGAGGTGGCGGCGACGCTGGTCGACCGCCTGGCCGAAGCCGGCATTCCGGCGGCGGTACAGTTCCTGAAGGCAACCGGCGACGACCAGCCGCCGACGCTGATCCGGCTGCCTGGCTGGGCGCAACCCATCGAGGGACTGTTCAAGATCCTGGGCACCGTCGCCGGCTATCGTGAGTTCGACGTGTCCATTCCGTTCCTGATCGCCGTGCCGATCTTCACGGCCATGCTGATCGGCGACGGAGGTTATGGCGCGGTGATGCTGCTGGCGCTGACCGTCGGTTACCGGCGTGCAGTGCGGGTGCTGGGCAAGCACTTCACACAGCTCCTGCTGATCGTGGCCGCCGCCACATTCGCTTGGGGGCTCGTGTGTGCGACGTTCTTCGGCGTGACTCTGTACCCGCCGCTCATTGCGGTGGACCTGAGCGAGCAGTCGCGGGAGTTCATGATGCGGCTGTGTTTCGTGATGGGGGCAATGCACCTGAGCATCGCGCAGCTGTGGGTCGCGGCCGGCCTGTTTCCCGACCTGCGTTTTCTGAGCAAGGTCGGCTGGTCCATCTTCATCTGGGGCATGCTCGGCGTGGTGCAGATGTTCGTGCTCAAGACGGCGCTGAACTGGTCGACGCCGTGGCCCTACCTGCTGCTGGTCGGGGCCGCCCTGGCCATCGTCTTCCATCAACCGAGCCGGAATCCCGTGAAGATGCTCGGCTGGGGATTGGCCAACTTCCCCCTCTCGATGCTCTCAGCATTCTCCGACGTGATCAGCTACGTGCGTCTGATGGCTGTGGGGTTGGCCAGCAGCGTGCTGGCGACCAGTTTCAATGAGATGGCGAGCGGGATCGAGCCCTGGCCATTGGCGGCGCTGGTGTTGGTGTTCGGGCACAGCCTGAACATGGGCTTGGCGATGATTGCCATGTTCGCGCATGGTGTCCGCCTCAACATGTTGGAGTTCTGCAATCACCTCGGCATGCAATGGACGGGGTATGCGTACAGTCCCTTCTCGAAATGAATGATGCGGGAGCTAAGCCTATGGCAACCATGACGTACTTGAGCAGTTTGATCGCACTGTCCCTGCCGACGATCCTGGCGACCCAGGCCACGTTCTGGCGTTTTCTGGCGGAGATGGGGGATGTGTTGGCGCTCGGCATGGCCGCGTTGGGCAGTGCCATCGGCATCGGGCTGGCCGGCCAGGCGGCAGCCGGCGCCTGGGCCAAGGAGGCGCGCGCCGGCCGGAGCTTGAGCTTCACGTACATCATTCTCCTGGGGATGCCGATCAGCCAGACGCTCTACGCCATGATCGTGATGAACCGCATGCGGTCGGTGTTCGGCAGCATCGACGTCACGGTCTCCGAGGCCGGACTGCTGCTGGGCATTGGGCTGGCGACCGGGATGGGGGAGATGCTGTCGGCCTGGATGCAAGGTCTGATCGGCGCAGCCGGCATTCGCGCACTGAGTGACGGGGGGGGCAAAGGGTTCGCCTTCATCATCATTGCGATGGGGGTGGTCGAGACCGTTGGTATCTTCACGATGGTCTTCCTGCTGGGCATGATCCCCTCGGTGTGAAGGCGCGGCGCGATACCGGGCGCGTCACGTGGCGTGCGGCAAGGTGCCGGGCCCTGGGGCGACTGCCCGGCAGCGGCGGGCCCCGGCGCGGGCCCTAGCCGCCGATCAAGTGCATGTCGGCGGCCAGGCGATCCAGCGCGGCGGCCGAGACGGGACCGTGGGCGACCAGATCGAAGGAGCGGCTGTACGGGCCGGTGATCTCGATCTGGACCTCGAGGTAGTCGTCCGGCAAACACGGGGTGACGCGCTCCGCCCATTCGATGAGCGTGATCCCCGGCCCGTCAAAGTACTCGCTGACACCGAGCTCGAGGAACTCGTCGAGATCCTGGATGCGGTAGGCGTCGAGATGATAGAGGGTGCGGGCGCCGAAATGGGGTTGGCACAACACGAAGGTCGGGCTGGTGACGCTGGCGGGATCGATGCCACAGCCTGCGGCCACGGCCTGGACGAAACGCGTCTTGCCGGCACCAAGCGTTCCGAGGAGCGCCACGGTGATGGTCTCGGGCAGGCACTGAGCCAGTGCGCGCCCCAGACGCGTGGTGTCGGCTTCATCCTGGCTGGTGTACGGCAGGTGCTGCATGGATGCCGGCTGCGGATGGTTGTTACAGGATGTACTTGCTGAGATCTTCGTCTTCCGTGAAACGCTGCAGCCGCTCGTCGACGTAGGCGGCATTCACGACCACGCGGCCCGCTCCGACTTCCGGTGCTTCGAAACTGAGTTCCTCCAGCAGGCGTTCGAGGATCGTGTAGAGCCGGCGGGCGCCGATGTTCTGCGTCGACTGATTCACTTTATGGGCATGGGTGGCCAACGCTTCAATGGCGTCGTCAGTGAACACGAGTTCGACCCCTTCGGTCTGCAGCAAGGCTTCATACTGCCGGGTCAGCGAGCTTTTCGGCTCCCTCAGGATCCGCACGAAATCGTCTTTGCTCAGATCGTGCAGCTCGACGCGGATGGGGAACCGTCCCTGCAGTTCGGGCATCAGGTCGCTGGGGCGATTGCGGTGAAAGGCGCCGGCGGCGATGAAGAGGATGTGATCGGTGGCGACGTAGCCGTAGCGTGTCTGCACCGTGGTCCCCTCGACGATTGGCAGCAGGTCGCGCTGCACCCCCTGACGCGAAACATCGGCACCGCGGGCGTCGCTGGAGATCACTTTGTCGATCTCGTCCAGGAAGATGATCCCCAGGTTCTCGGCCAGCTCAATGGCCTCCGCATTGATCTTGTCGGGTTCGAGCAGTGCGTCGCACTCCTGCTCGAAGAGCACATCGCGCGCCTGCGCCACCGTCACCTGCCGCGTCACTGACTGCCGCGGCATGATCTTCTCGAGCATGCCCTGCAGGTCCATGTCCATGTGTTCCATGCCCATCCCGCTGAACACGACCGGCGTGGCCTTCTGCTCGACCGTCAGCTCGACGGAGCGTTCGTCCAGATCGCCGGAGGCCAGCATGTTGCGCATCTTGTCGCGGCTCCGTTCATAGCGCTCGGCACTCGCCTGCTGGTCCTCTTCGGCGTGCCGGAGCGGATGGGGGAGAAGCAGGTCCAGGAGCCGTTCCTGCACGCGTTTGCGCGCCTCCTGCTCGACATTCCCCCGTTCCCGCTCGCGCACCAGGCCGATCGCGTTCTCGACCAGTTCCCGCACCATGCTCTCCACGTCGCGCCCGTAGTACCCGACCTCCGTGTACTTGGTCGCCTCCACCTTGATGAAGGGCGCCTCCGTCAACTTCGCCAGCCGCCGGGCGATCTCCGTCTTGCCGACCCCTGTGGGACCGATCATCAGGATGTTCTTGGGCGACACCTCGGGACGCATGTCGTCCGCCAGCTGTTTCCGCCGCCAGCGGTTACGGATGGCGATCGCCACTGCACGCTTCGCCTCGTGCTGCCCGACAATGTGGCGGTCCAGTTCCGTGACGATCATGCGGGGCGTCAGGTTACGCAGCCGGGTGGCTGGATCGGCCGTCCCACCGGTCAGTCTTTGCACTCCAGTTCCTCCACCACGATGTTCGTGTTCGTGTAGATGTCGATGCCCGCAGCAATCAGCAGCGCCTCGCGGGCGATTTCCGCAGCCGACAGGCTCGAGTGCCGGCACAACGCACGCGCGGCAGCCAGGGCATAGTTGCCGCCGGAGCCGATGCCCAGCACACCATCGGTCGGCAGAATGACGTCCCCCGTGCCGCTGATCAACAGCGAATGCTGCGCGTCGGCCACCGCCAGCAGCGCTTCCAGTCGCCGCAGCGCCCGGTCGGTGCGCCATTCCTTGGCCAACTCAGTGGCCGCACGCGGCACGTTGGCGGGGAAGTCCCGCAACTTGGCTTCAAACCGCTCCAGCAGTGCAAAAGCGTCAGCGCTGCCCCCGGCAAACCCGCACAGCACTGTCCCCTCGGCCAGCCGACGGATCTTCACGGCATCGCTCTTCATCACGGAGGTGCCCAGCGTCACCTGGCCGTCGCCAGCCATCGCCACATGCCCGCGGTGACGCACTGTCAGAATCGTGGTTGCATGGAGTTCCATAGTGGATATTGTGGCCTATCGCGTGTGAACGCTCCAGGGGCCGGTCTGGCTCCCCCCTGCGCCACCGCGTCTTGCCCCCCGCCACGCATCTCGAGTATGCTCTCCCGTATGAGCCCCACCACCACCGCGCCGCGCAGCCCTGAACTGATGTCGCGCCACGACTCGGCACTGCTCGTGATCGACGTCCAGACCAGGCTGCTCGCAGCCATGTCCCCCCCACCCACTCTGGTCTGGAACATCGGGCGACTGATCGATGGAGCCCGCATCCTGGGCATGTCCGTCGAGGCGACCGAGCAGTATCCGAAGGGGTTGGGGTCCACCACCGGCGGGTTGGCCCAGCGACTCGGTGACATTCCCTCGAAACTCATGTTCAGCTGCCGTGAGTGCAGCCAGCTCCTCACCGGCTGGCAGGATCGCGGCATCCACAAGATCCTGGTGGCGGGCATCGAGGCCCACGTATGTGTCCAGCAGACGGTGCTGGATCTGTTGGCCGCCGGATTCCAGGTGTATGTGGCGGTCGATGCCGTGGAATCCCGGTACGCCGTCGACCGGGATACGGCACTGCGCCGGATGGAAATGAGTGGTGCCACGCTCACGACCACGGAGGCCGCCCTGTTCGAATGGCTGGAAGTCGCCGGGACGCCGGAGTTCAAGCAGGTGAGCGAGTTGGTGTGTCAGCTGCCGCCTGCAGGCGATTTGCCCCACGGCCAGGTCCGCTGAATAATTCCCGGAGTCTGATGCTTGCAACCGCCTGCTGGCACTGATACATTGCGGTGCGCCATGCTTGTACTTAGTCGAAAGGTTGGCGAAAGGATCCTTATCGGGGATCGCGTCACGGTCACCGTCGTCCGTATCACCGGGGGCGGCGTGCGACTGGGGATCGAAGCGCCGCCAGAAATGGCCGTGATTCGCGAAGAGCTGCAGACCGACCTCGATAAGCCCATATCACCGCGAGTACCTCGGCCTGCCAAGGATGCGGACGTGCGGTCGTAGGCCGCGGTCTCTGCGCACTATCGGGTCTGCGCCGGTTGCCCGGTCGCCACCGCTGTCCCCGCTGCTCCGGGCCGCAGATCAATCACGGTTGTCGGGGGGAGCTGATCCAGCCGGCCGTGGGCCACGACGTACTGGTGCAGACGTGCGACTTTCTCGGCCGCAGAGGCTTCTCCGGGCGCTTCTCGCCCCGGTGCGTGGCCCCATCGCACCTCCAGACTCGGCTCGTCCGCGGGCGGATCGGCCAGACTGACCAGCCGCCCGGCACGCCGCGCCGCCACCGCATCCACCGGAGCGCCGGCGGGCAGCAGTATGTACGTCGGCTCCATCGGCTGCCCCACATCGTTGGGCAACTCCTGACGCACGATAATCCACTCCAGCCCCATCGAACTCCACACGGGTTTCAGCGCCGCCGCGACCAGCGCAGCCCCCGTCACGCCGGCATCGCCATACGACGTGCCTACAGCGCCGGCCGGCAGGGAATTGCCCGCCTCCACGCGCAAGAAAGCCTTCGTCTGAGTCGACGAGAACTCCTCCGGCGGCAGAAACACCCCCTCTGTGTCCACAGGCCAGAAACAGTCCCCCTTCCAACGCGGATCACGCGTCCGAACCATGATCACCGGCTCGCGATACCGCAACTGCACTGCCACCTGCGGTGCCGTCTTGCCCGCCCGCTTGACGGCCGACAAGGCCTCGGCAACCCACGGATTGAGTTCGAAAGCCTGTACCACCCGCTTCGTCAGGTCCGGATCGAGCACCGACAACTCGGCCAGACTGCCGTCGCGCATCACGGCCGACTTAATGTCCGAATGGATCCACGGCGGCTGCGGCGTGATCTCAATACAGTCGGCCGTCAACACATACTGCGGTCGCCGGACAACAATGTCGCCCCACTTTGCCCAGCCTACGTATCCGCTGGCTATCATCAGCAGCAGCAGCGCGGCGGTGCCGAAGATTCCTCGTCCACTTCCGGCCAGAGGAGCTAGCACGTGGCGCACTGTGGACGCGACTGAGTTCGTCCAAGCTGGACCTCGCCGTGCATTCATACACCATCCTCCATGATGGTGCGTGACGTTACCAGATTTCGATATCCTTTTCCAGTTCGACCCCGATCCGTTCGTTGACCTGGCTGGCGATCATATCGATCAGTCGCAGGACGTCGTTGCTGGTGGTGCCGGTATGGGCAACGATGAAATTGGCGTTCACATCGCTGATTTCAGCGCTGCCCACCTTAGCACCTTTGAGTCCGGCCTGTTCGATGAGGTTGGCTGCGCGGAGGCCCATGGGGTTCTTGAAGATTCGTCCCATGTTGACGTCGCGTGATGGCTGTTTGGATTTCCTCACAATCCACAGCATCTGCATGCGTTTGGTCAATTCCGTCCGATCCTCGCGTTCGAGAGCGAAGGTAGCGCGCAGGATGACCAGTTCGTCGATGCTGCTGAAATGGTACGCAAAGCGCAGGTCATCGCGGCCGTGCACGAGCAAATCGCCGCTGCGCGTCATGACTTCGGCCGATTCGGTCCACTGTCCCACGTCGTGGTTCTCAGTGCCCGCATTGCTGTGCAGGGCGCCGCCGACGGTTCCTGGAATGCCCACGAGCGGCTCGAGACCTGAGAGTCCTTCGCGGACGGCGGTGGAGATGACGTGGCCCAGTTTGGCGCCAGCACCGGCCGTAACGACGTTGTCCACGATCGCAATCTGCGAGAACGCAGCGGCGCCCAGATGGATCACCAGGCCGGGCACCCCCTGATCGCGCACCAGCAGGTTCGAACCGCCGCCGAGCACGCGGACCGGCATATCGTGTTCGCGGCACTGGGCGACGAGTTCCTTGAGTTCTTCGGCGGACGTGGGCTCCGCGAAATACTCCGCCGCCCCGCCCAGACGCAGCCACGTATAGGGTGCCAATGGTTCATGTTCGCGAATGATGTGTTCAAACCCCCTGAGTGCGCCCATGAGTTCATCCTGTGGATGGGTGTGAGTTGCTCGTCGCTGCGGATACCGGCCGTCGCTGCTAGCTGACGTTCCCGTGGCGTTCAATAGTCCGCGATCCTAACAAATTCCGCGACAGGCTGCGAGGCACGGTTCCCCACTCCAACCGCCTGGGCGGCTTGCCCGAACCGCCCGGTTTCCGCCCGTCCCCAGCGGGGAAGGGTCAGACCGTCTGCCGCGGCAGGAGGCGGCGATAGCGTAGAGCCAGGCTGTTGGCCACCACCGACACGCTGCTCAGTGCCATAGCCGCCGCGGAGAGTGAGGGGAGCAGGTGCAGCGTGCCCGGGCCGGCCAACGGCACGACGACCCCGGCGGCCAGGGGAATGAGGGTGAGGTTGTACAGGAATGCCCACACCAGGTTCTGCCGGATGGTGCGGAGCGTTGCCCGGGCCAGCAGAATCGCCTCGAGGACTTGGCGAAGGTCTTGCCGGACGAGGACGATGTCGGCCGATTCGATGGCCACGTCGGCGCCCGTACCGAGGGCGATGCCCAGGTCGGCGGTCACCAGGGCGGGGGCGTCATTGATGCCGTCTCCCACCATCGCCACGGTGCGTCCGTCACGTTGCAGGCGGGCCACGGCGTGCTGCTTGTCGGCCGGATTGACCTCCGCCAGCACCCGCTCAATCCCCACCTGTCTGGCAACGGCCGCCGCAGTGATCTGTTTGTCGCCCGAAAGCATGATCACGTCGAGTGGGACGCGGCGCAGTCCGGCGATGGCTTCTGCGCTGTGCGGTGCCAGGGGGTCTGCGACCAGGATCGTGCCGAGCAGTCGCTGGTGCGTGGCGACCAGCAGCGCCGTTTGGCCGCGGGCGCGGTGGCGATCCAGTGCATCCCGGTCGAGTGCGTGCAGGTCGACGCCCCAGCGGCTGAGCAGCTGCTCGGTTCCGACCACGACCTCCGCACCGCGGTGGCGACAGACGATTCCCTCACCCGGGACAACTTCCAGCGTCTCGGCGGGGTCCGCGTCCACTCCTTGCGCTGCGGCAGCTGTCATGACTGCCTGGGCCAGCGGATGACCGCTGAGCTTCTCGGCCGCGGCGGCGGTGGCCAGCAGTTGCCGGGGGTCGCTGTCGTGGCTGGGCAGCAGTTGGACCACGTGCGGCTGGCCCAGCGTAATCGTCCCCGTCTTGTCCAGCACGACGGTGTCGATCCGACCGGCCTGTTCGAGTGTCTGGGCGTTCTTGATCAGGATGCCCTGTTCCGCTCCCCGTCCGCTGCCGACCAGGATGGCGGTGGGGGTAGCCAGCCCCAGGGCACACGGGCAGGCGACGATCAGGACCGAGACCATGCAGGTCAGTGCCGTGCGGGGTTCGCCCAGCAGCAGCCAGACGGCCAAGGTGAGTGCCGCGGCGACCAGGACGCCCGGCACGAACCAGCTGACCACGCGGTCAGCCAGCCGTTGCATGTCCGACTTGGACTCCTGGGCCTTGCGGACCAGCTCGATGGTCTGGGCCAGGGATGTCTCCCCCGACGCGTGCAGCACGACCGCCTGCAGCGCACTGCGGCCGTTGATCGTTCCGGCGTAGATCACATCGCCCACGTGTTTGGCGACCGGAACGGACTCGCCGGTCAGCCAGGCTTGGTCGACATCGCTCTCGCCTGCCACGACCCGCGCGTCGAGCGGCACCTTATCGCCGGGGCGCACGACGATGGTCTGCCCGACGGCCACGCCCGCGACGGCGACCTCCACGATCTGGTCGCCGTCGAGTACGTTCGCCACTGGGGGCGTCAGCTGGAGCAGTTGGCGGATGGCCTGCGAAGCACGCCCCTTGGTCTTGGCCTCGAGGAGTCGGCCGAGCGTGATGAACGTGAGTATCATGGCGGCGTCGTGGAAAGTCAGCATGGCGGCGTGCGTGACCGCTCCGACGACTCCCGCGACATAGGCGGTGCCGGTCCCCAGCGCGATCAAGGTGTCCATATCGGCGGACCGGTGCCGCGCGCGCCGCCACGCTCCGCGGAAAAACGGCCAGCCGACGTAGACCTGCAGCGGTGTAGCCAACAGCAGCTGGATCCAGCCGGAGAGTCCGGCGAGCGATGCCGGCCAGTAGCGATGGACCAGCCACAGCGGGACCAGCAAAGCCAGCGCCACGCCGAAGCGCCGGCGCCAAGTGGCAATCTCGGCCCGTTCCCGCGCCACCATCTGCTCCGCAGCCTGCTCCGGCGCAGCGGCCGGCTGGGCGGCGAAGCCGGCCCCGGCCGCCGCCGCTTCGATCGCGCCGGCCGGGATCCGCTGCGGATCCACCACGACGCTCACCTGGTTCGTGGCCAGGTTGGCATGGGCTTCTGCAACTCCCTCAACCGCCGCCAGGGCCTGCTCCACACGCGCCACGCAACTGGCACAGTGCATACCTTCCACGTCAAACAGTCGGCGTTCGCGCCGCACTGCGGCAGGATGGTGATCGCCCGATATGCGTTGCTCAGTGGCCATACTCCCTCGCCGGCCGGCCGTGACGCCCGCGCCGGGGCGCCTGCTCATGCTAAACCTTATACAGGCGCTGCCGATCGTTCAACGCACGCGTGGAGCCCACGCGTGGAGACCCCGTGCAGGACCGGATCAAATCTGCGACAATAAATGGGTCGCAGAAACCCGGCCCGGCACCCCGCGAACACGCCCCCCCCCGATACTCCGATCGAAGACAGAACAGAATGGTCTGCTGCCCATGCGCGCGGAAGTCATAGCGATTGGCGACGAGCTGACCGGCGGTCAGCGGCTGGACACGAACTCCCAGTGGCTGAGCCAGCAGTTGGCGCTGCTGGGCGTTCCGGTGACGCACCACACGACGGTCGGCGACGATCACGATGCCATCGTGGACGTGCTCGCCACGGCCTGCCGACGCTCGGCGATTGTGCTGGTCAGCGGCGGGCTCGGGCCGACTGCTGACGACCTGACCCGCCAGGCCATCGCCGCTCTGACCGGCCGGCCGCTGGTCCAGGACGACCAGTCGCTCGACTACATCCGCGCGCTCTTTGCGCGGCGCGGGCGGCCGATGCCGGAACGGAACATCATCCAGGCCTGTTTCCCCGAAGGCAGCCGGCCGATCGCTAACGCGGAAGGGACAGCGCCGGGCATCCACATGACGCTCGACAGCCCGGGAGGGATGCCGGTCGATCTCTTTGCGCTGCCGGGCGTCCCGGCCGAGCTGAAGCCGATGTGGCAAGCGACGGTGGCGCCCGCCATTGCTGCCCGCCTGGGTGCGGCGCGGCGTGTGATCCAGCAGCGGGAGATTCGCTGTTTCGGGGCGGGGGAGAGCGACATTGAGAGCCGCCTGCCCGATCTGGTCCGCCGTGGCCGCGACCCGCTGGTGGGCATCACGGCCAGCGAGGCGACGATCACGTTGCGCGTCACGGCCGAAGGGGCCACGTGCGCTGAGTGTGAGGCGAAGATCGCGCCGACCGTCGCCACCATCTACGGCTGCCTGGGATCGCTGATCTTCGGCGAAAACGACACCCAGCTGCAGGACGCCGTCTGCGATCTGCTGGCCGACCGGGGCGCTGGCGTGGCGACGGCCGAATGGGGCACGGCGGGCCTGGTCGCCAGCTGGCTCGGCGGCGCCCGGCGGGCTGCCACCGCGTTTCGCGGCGGGCTGATCGTGCAGGACTTGCCGGCCCTCACGCGCTGGTTGGGGATCGACGTGGACACCGAGCCGCCGTCGCCGCCGGATCCGCCGCGGTATGTCGCCCAGATGGCCCGCGCGGTGCGTGAACGCTTCAACACCGATTACGGTCTGGCCGTGGGGCCGTGCCCCGATCCCGGGTCCGCCGGCCAGGTTCATTTGGCGGTGGCCGCGCGCGGCGATACGATTGGCGAGTCGTTCACGTTTGCCGCGCACCCTGCGATCCAACGTCACCGCTGTGCCAAACAGGCCCTGAATCTGTTGCGACTGTCGATTCTGGAACGCCGCATATGAATGAGATATAGAGGCTGTGTGATGATGCGAAGCCGAGCGACCGACCTGCTGTTGTGGTGGACCGGGCTGTGTGGCCTGCAGGCCGCCGCGTGCTGCGCAGTGGCTGCCGACTGGCCGATGTGGCGCGGTGACGCGGCCCGCAGTGCGGTCACCTCAGGGAGTCTGCCCGCCGATCTGGAGCTGCACTGGCAGCTGCAACTGCCCGCGCCACGTCCGGCCTGGCCCGCCGAACAGGGCAAGGTGCGGTTTGACGCGTCGTACGAACCGGTCGTTGCCGGCCCACTGCTGTTCGTGCCGTCCATGGTGGACGGCAGCGTGACGGCCTATCGCCTCGAGGATGCTCAATTCGTATGGCGGTTCTACACTGACGGGCCGGTCCGTTTCGCGCCGGTCGTGTACCAGGACCGCGTGCTGTTCGCGTCCGACGACGGACACCTGTACTGCGTGACCGCCGACGCGGGAACACTCGTGTGGAAGCGGCGGGGCGGCCCCGATGACCGCAAGGTGCTGGGCAACGATCGGCTGATTTCCATGTGGCCGGCGCGTGGCGCACCGGTCGTGTGGGAGCACACCGTGTACTGGGCGGCCGGGATCTGGCCCTTCATGGGTGTCTATGTGGAAGCGGTGGATATCGCGTCGGGGCAGCCGGTGTGGACCAACAGCGGCAGCGGCTCGAATTACACCGTGCAGCAACACAACAGTCCGGCGTTTGCGGGCATCGCTCCCCAGGGATACCTGACGGTCAACGACACCACGCTGCTGGTTTCTGGCGGCCTGACGGTGCCGGCCGCGTTCGACCGACAGACCGGTCGTTTTCTCTACTATCGGCCCGGGGTGCGGGAGTTGGGCAAAGACATCGGCAGTTTCGAGGTGCTCCTCGGACCCGACTGGTTCGCCAACCGGGGACGCTTGCAGCGTTTGCAGGATGGAGAACCGCTGGTGACTGCGCCGGTGGGCATCGTCACCCCGCACGGCACCTACGGCATCGCCGGCAAGCAGCTGGTGGCGTCGCAGCTGCAGGTGGTCGAGCATGTCGCAACGACGGTGGACAAAAAAGGGAAGGTCAAGCACACCACGACGTGGAAGCTGCCGGAATTGTGGCGTACGCGGCTGCCTGAGGGCATCACCGCGCTGCACGTCAAGACGGTGAACCGCTTCGTAGCGTCCGATGATGGGCACCGCGTCGTCCTGCTGAATGTCCCGCAGTCGTCCGATGACACATGCCGGGTCGAGTGGGAGACGCGTCTGCCGGGAGTCGTGTCGCGGGCGCTGGTCGCCCACGAGCGTCTGATTGTGGCCAGCGAGGACGGCATCATTGCCTGTTTCGGTGCGCGTGCCGAGCGGCCGGTGGACGCCGGCCTGGTGCGCGACGCTCCGGCCGTGGCGCTCCAGCAGATCGCGGTGGCGGAGGACGTTCGACGGGAGCTTGCGGCGCTGCTTGAGCACGTAAGCAGTCGGGCCGGATATGCCGTCGTCGACCAGGCTCAGGATCCTCAGCTGCTGGCGGCGTTCGCCCAGCAGACCCAGTTCTTCGTGATTGCGCTGCAGGACGACCCACAACTGCGTGAAACGCTGCGGCGCACCCTGAGAGACCGGGGACTGTTGGGCACGCGTGTGGACGTGGTAGCCGGGAATCTGCGGACGCCTGGCCTGCCGCTGTACCTGGCGGATCTGGTCGTGGGCAGCAGCTCTGAGGGCACCGGTCCGGCTGACGCACAGCTGATCGGCCGCGTGGTCGATGCGCTGCGTCCGTACAGCGGCACGGGCCTGTGGCGGTGTGCCGCGCAGGATGCGGCGGCGCTGGCGGCGGCCTGTGCGGCCGTGTTACCGGAGGCGGAGTTTCAGGCAGCTGGCAATCTGTTGGTCGCGCGGCGTCCCGGCCCGCTGCCAGGCGCGGGGAGCTGGACCAGCCAGAACGCCAACGCCGGCAATACGCTGGTTTCGCTGGACACGCGTGTGACGACCCCGCTCGGGCTGCTGTGGTTTGGCGGTCCGCCCAACCGGGGCGTGTTGCCGCGTCATGGCCACGGACCGTCGCCGCAGGTGATCGGTGGCCGGCTGTTCATCGAAGGACGCGACATGCTGCGGGCGGTCGATGTGTTCACGGGGCGGTTGCTGTGGCAGCGGGAGTTCCCGGACGTGGGCATCTTCTACGACAACACGGACCATCACCCGGGTGCAGGCGCGATTGGCGGCAACTACGTGTGTACGGCCGACAGCGTGTACCTGCTGTGGGGGCGGTGCTGCCTGCGTCTGGACCCCGCCACCGGCGACACGCTGGCGGAAATCACCCTGCCACCTGACGAGTCGGGGGACCAGCCGTACTGGGGCTATCTGGCCGTGGCAGGAGACTACCTGGTGGCCGGCAGTTCGCCGATGCTGCTGCTGGCCCGCGGGCCTGGCGAGACGATCGATGAAGAAGACAAGGAGCAGCTCAAGCGTGCCATGCCGCTGTACCCCGCCTTTGGCGAAGGAAGCCGGCGGCTGGTGGTCATGGATCGCTTTGACGGACGTGTGCATTGGACGCGCGACGCGTTGTACAACTTCCGGCACAATGCGATCGCCGTGGGGGCGGGAAAAGTGTTCTGCCTCGACCGCATGACGGAACAGCGTCTGGCGCATTTTCGCCGGCGCGGTGAGGTGCCTGTCGCGGACTTCGCACTCCATGCGTTGGACATCCGCACGGGCGAACCGGTGTGGCAATCGGCAGAACTCGCCTTCGGTACGTGGCTGGCATACAGCGAGTCGACCGGCCTGTTGTTGCAGGCGGGCAGCAAGAACCGCGACCGGGCCACCGACGAGGTCGGCAAGGGACTGGCGGTCTTCGAGGGGGCCACGGGGCGCTTGATCTGGCACCGGGACGAGGATTACGGCGGCCCCCCCCTGCTCTACCCCGACAAGATCGTGACGCAAGGGACGGCCTACGATCTGTGGACCGGCGCGACGAAACAGCGCACGCATCCGCTGACCGGGCAGCCGCTGCGCTGGGAGTTCTCGCGCAACTACGGCTGCAACACGGCCATCGGCTGCTTGAATCTGATCACCTTCCGCAGCGCGGCCGCCGGCTACTTCGACCTGGCTAACGATGGCGGCACCGGCAATTGGGGCGGCTTCCGGTCGAGCTGCACGGCCAACCTGATCGTGGCCGACGGATTGGTGAATGCCCCGGACTATACACGCACCTGCACCTGCAGCTACCAGAATCAGTGTTCGCTGGCGCTGCTGCCGATGCCCGAGGTCGAAACCTGGACGTTCAATGCGATCCCGTCGAGCGGACGGCGGGTGGAGCGGATGGGGGTCAATTTCGCAGCGCCGGGGGATCGCAGAGGGGACGACGGCACACTCTGGCTGGACTATCCCAGCGTGGGTGGACCGTCCCCCGACGTCCCGCTCGTGCTGGTGGGCGAGCGGCTGGAATATGAGCGCGTTCACTCGTCCCTCCTGCCGCGCGGACAGCTGCCCTGGGTTTTCGCGTCGGGAGTGCGGGGTGTGCGGCACATGCGGCTGCGGTTGGCCAGCCGCGAGGAGGCGGGGAACACGCCGGCCACCTATGACGTCCGCTTGTACTGGCGCGACCTTACGCCGGCCGATCTGTCCGGCTCCGGGATTGACATCCGGCTCCAAGGACAATCTCCTGGAGACAAGTGCAGCGTGCGGGCAGATCCCGACGCGGCCGGTGGGGGAGTGATTCAGGAGTGGTCCGGCGTGCAGGTGGGAGAGTTCCTGGACCTGGACATGGACATGGCCCCGCCGCCCGGCGCTGACCCCATGTTGTGCGGCGTCCAAGTGATCCGCCAGGCTACAGAGAAGATGGCGCAGTAGAGGGCGAACCCGTCAGCTGGCATCCCATCCCTGCAACCTGCTCCCGAGGCCCCAACCATGGCTGCTCAATGTCGGCGACGTCGTCATGGTGCACTGAGCCTGTCCGCGCTGATGGCGGCTTCCGCGGTGACGCTATCCCTGCTGGTCGGACTGCTGATCCTCAATGCGCGGAGCACGGTCCGGGGCAGCGCGCGGCAGCTGTTTGTCTACTGCGCTGCGGGGATGCGCCATCCGCTCGAGCGGATCATCGAGAACTACCAACGCGAGTATGGCGGGGCAATACAGGTCCAGTATGGCGGTTCGAACACGTTGCTCAGCCAGATCGAGGTGAGCCGCACGGGGGATCTGTTCCTGGCCGGTGACGACAGTTATATGCAGCTGGCCCGCGGCAAGGGGCTTGTTGCGGAGGTGATTCCCCTGGCGTTGATGCACCCTGTGATCGTGATCCGGAAGGACGCCCGGCAGAAGCTCACCGCGCTCGGGCAACTGCTTGAGCCGGGCATCCGGGTGGCCTGTGGCAACCCGGACGCGGCGGCCATCGGCAGAGTGACACGGGCCCTGCTGGAGCAATCGGGGCACTGGAGCAGGCTGGAGCGGCAGATCCGCGACACCGGCGTCTTCAAACCGACCGTGAACGAAGTGGCCAACGACGTCAAGCTCGGCGCCGTCGATGCCGGCATCGTATGGGATGCGACTGCCGTGCAGTATCCGGAACTGGAAGTGATCCGTGTGCCGGAGCTCGCTTCCGGAGCGGCCATGGTGGATATCGCCGTCCTGGCTTCTGCGGCGGACCCGACGGCGGCGCTGCACTTCGCCCGCTATGTCGGCGCACTCAATCGCGGCCTGAAAGCCTTCGAAGCCCATCGCTTCCGGGTTGTGGAGGGCGATGTCTGGGAAGACGTGCCCCAGATCACGTTCTACGCCGGCGCGGTCAATCGCCGGGCTCTGGAACCGGTGCTCGCGGCGTTCCAGCAGCGCGAAGGGGTGCAGATCAACACGGTCTACAACGGCTGCGGTATCCTCACCGGACAAATGCGCGTGATCGCCCAGAATCGCGACGCCGGCTTCCCGGACACGTACATGGCCTGCGACGTTTACTATCTCGACGCGGTCAGCGACTGGTTCCAGGAAGCGGTCAACGTCTCGGATACGGATATTGTGATTGCCGTACAGCAGGGCAATCCCAAAGCGATCGAGTCCCTCCAGGACTTGGCCCGCCCGGGGATCCGCGTGGCGATCGGGCAGCCGGAGCAATGTACGATCGGTGTGCTGACCCGCCGCCTGCTCGAGCAGGAGGGGCTGTACGACCGGCTGCTGCAGCAGAATGTTGTGACGCAGACGGCGACTTCGGCGATGCTGGTGCCGGCGGTCACCTCGAAAGCGGCCGACGCGGCGCTCGCCTATCGCACCGACACGCTGGCTGAGAGTGACAAAGTGGATGTGGTGAGGGTGGCCTTCCCCCTGGCCGTTTACTTCCTGGTTAGTTGCA